>CACLQX010000008.1 GCA_902609185.1 uncultured Bacteroidota bacterium
TTTGGTCGGGGGAGATACTACTTCGTCTCAAAAAGGGTTAATTATATCCGTTACATCAATTGGTGTTGTAGATCAAAAAAAGATCTGTAAAAGATCAGGAGCTAACAATAATGATTTAGTTGTTTGTTCTGGTAAGTTAGGATTGGCTTATCTTGGGTTACAAATTTTAGAAAGAGAAAAACAAGTATTTCTTGTTAATCCAAACAGTAAGCCAGATTTAGAACCTTACAAAGAATTGGTTGAGCGCCAACTTAAACCCGAAGCAAGAACAGACTTGATTAGTTTTCTAGATAAAAATTCAATCACTCCAACGTCAATGATTGATATAAGTGATGGTTTATCATCTGAGATTATTCATTTGTGTAATAGTTCAGAAAAAGGTTGTGTGTTATATTCTGATAAAATTTATAAAGATCAGTCCTTACTAAAAGTTTGTGATGAATTTAATTTAGATCCAATTTCAGTTATCATGTCAGGAGGAGAGGATTATGAAATTTTGTTTACTATAAATTCAAGTGATTATGAAAAAATTGAAAATAGTGATTTTGATTTACATGTCATTGGTCACATCACAAATGATAAAAAAAAATATTTAGATTTAGGTAACGGTTCTAAATCCGAAATCAAGTCTTTGGGATGGAAATCATTTTGAGTTCATTATTTCCTCGATATGATCAATTTCTATAGGGATATTGCTCATTAGATTAGTTGGGCCACCATTATCATTTATTACGACATCATCCTCTAATCTAATACCAAAACCCTCTTCTTTTATGTATATTCCAGGTTCAACTGTTAAAACCATATTTTTTTCCATAGGTATTTTCAGATCACAATAGTCGTGAGTATCTAAGCCCAAATGATGGGATGTTCCATGGCTAAAGTATTTTTTGTACGCAGGTGTTTTTTTTGTTTCGCGTTGAACATCAGACTTGTCTAACAATTTAATTTTTAACAGTTCAGAAGTCATAATTTTACCAACTTCAACATGATAGTCGTGCCATAGAATTCCAGGTCTGAGTAATTTTGTTGCTTCATTTTTTACATTCAGAACAGCATTATAAATAGTTTTTTGCCTCTTACTAAACTTACCATTAACAGGGACAGTTCTTGTCATGTCGGAGGAGTAGTTTGCATATTCAGCTGCTACATCCATTAATACTATTTCGCCATCTAAACATTGCTTGTTATTGTATATATAATGCAAAAAATTTGAATTTCTTCCAGATGCAATAATGGGTGTGTATGCAAATTTTCTAGATCGATTTTTTAAAAATTCATGTGAGAATTCAGCTTCAATTTCATATTCCCATACACCGGGTTTGATAAAGTTTAAAACCCTTTCAAACCCCATTTTGGTTATTTCACATGCAGTTTTAATTAGTTGTATCTCAATATTATCTTTAACAGATCTTTGTTTTTGAAGTATAGGATTACTTTTCTTAAAATTAAGTCCACCGATTTTTTTTAATTTTTTAATAAACCTGTCTTCTCTCGTTTGGGTCTGAACATTTTGCCTGTAATGTTCATTTGTGTTTATATAAACAAAATCAACTTTTTTTAATACATCTCTTAAAATATCATCAAATTCACCTAGCCAATAAACATTATTAATTCCTGAGATTTTTTTAGCCTGTTCCTTTGTTAGCTTTTCTCCTTCCCAGTGTGTAATATGCTCATTTGTTTCTCTTATAAACAACATTTCTTTATAACTCATATTTTTTGAATCAGGAAATAAGACTAATATGCTCTCCTCTTGATCAATACCACTTAAATAAAAAATATCCCTGTGTTGGTCAAATGGAAGAGTTGAATCTGCACTAATTGGATAGATGTCATTTGAGTTGAAAAACGCGATACTCTTTTGTTCTAGTTTATTAACAAAATTTTTGCGATTTTTAAGAAATAATTTAGTATCAATCTTTTTGTATTTCATTTATTTTGATATCTCTCAAATTTAAAAATTAAAATGATGAAAAATTTTACCTTTTTAATAATATTTTTTTCTTTTTTCTCTTTTTCTCAAGTTAATTATACCTCCGCTGAACTAATTGAAAAATCTGAAATTGAATACAAAACCAGTATAAATAACTCAATTGTAAAAAATATAGAGATTACTAATATTGGTCCAAGTGTAATGAGTGGAAGGGTAACAGACTTAGAAGTTAACCCTGAGAATCCAACTGAATTCTTTGTTGCTTATGCATCAGGTGGGTTATGGCACACCACTAATAATGGCACAACCTTTAACCCCATTATGGATAATAGTATGACACAGAATATTGGTGATTTTGCAGTTGATTGGGTATCTGGAGCAATTTATGTTGGAACAGGTGAAAGCAATTCATCAAGATCCTCATATCCAGGCATTGGTATTTTAAAATCTCATGATAATGGAAAAACTTGGGAAAATATTGGTTTGAGAGATTCTCATCATATTAGCCGAATAATCATTAACCCAGATGATAATCAACATATTGTTGTTGCTGCAATTGGCCACCTATATTCAAATAATTTGCAAAGAGGTGTATTTAACTCTTACGATGGAGGAAAAACGTGGTCACAATCACTATATATAAATGACAATACTGGTGCTATTGATATAGTTTATGATCCAGATAATTTTGAAATTCAGTATGCTGCGTTCTGGGAAAGAAGTCGAACTGAATGGAACTTTATTGGAAGTGGAGAAAGCTCTGCTATTTACAAAACAGTTGATGGTGGAAAAATTTGGAAAAAAATTACAACACAAAACTCTGGATTTCCAACTGGAAATGGTGTTGGTAGGATTGGTCTTGCAATTTATGATTCAAATATTATATATGCTGTATTAGACAATCAATTCAGAAGAAAAAAAGAGAAAAAATCACAAGGAATTCAGAGGTTAGATTTTAAAGATATGACCAAGCAAGGTTTTATGAGTTTAGATAATGAAGAATTAAATTTATTCATAAATAAAAATGGATTTGAAAATGAATTAAACTCTGAGCTATTAAAGTCCAAGATAAACTCTGGTGAGTTAAAACCAAACGATATTTATAAATTTTTAACTGATGCAAATGCTGAGTTATTTGATACACCAGTCATAGGAGCAGAGGTTTACAAATCAGTCGATGGAGGTACAACATGGAAGAAGCAAAATGAAGAATATCTGGATGCTGTTTATAATAGTTATGGATATTATTTTGGAAGGATACATGTATCACCCAGCGATTCTGAACAAATATACATATATGGTGTACCTATTTTAAAGTCAAATGATTCTGGTAAAACCTACTCAAGAATTGGAGCAAGAAATGTGCATGTTGATCACCATGATCTATGGATTAATCCAAAAAATACAGATCATTTAGTCTTAGGTAATGATGGGGGTGTCAATATTTCGTATGATCAAGGTGCAAATTGGATGAAGCTAAATCAACCGTCAGTTGGACAGTTTTACTCCATTAATGTTGACAATGCAGATCCATACAATGTTTATGGAGGTTTGCAAGACAATGGTGTTTGGATGGCAAAGAATAATTCTTTTGAGTCTCCTTATTGGCATGAGTCCGGACATAATAATTGGACAAAAATTATGGGAGGTGATGGTATGCAAATACAAATTGATAATCGTGATAATAATATTGTGTATACAGGTTTACAATTTGGTAATTATTATAGATTAAATATTAGCCAAGGAACAAGAAAGGTGATAAAACCAAGACATCAACTTGGTCAATCTCCTTTAAGATTTAATTGGCAAACCCCAATATTGATATCGCCACACAATCAGGATATAATTTATTTTGGTAGTAACAAGCTACACAGATCCTTTAATAAAGGTGACAGTTGGAATGATATCTCAAATGACTTAACTAAGGGTGGTAAAAAAGGAAACGTGCCATACGGGACACTAACTTGTATTGATGAATCTGTTTTTAACTTTGGTAAAATCGTTGTCGGCAGTGATGATGGAAATGTATATTTAACACAAAACTCTGGTGAATCTTGGAAAAATATTTCTAATAATCTGCCATCAAACTTGTGGGTTAGTAGGGTAATTTTCTCTAAACACAATCAAAGTAGAATTTACTTATCGCTTAATGGATACAGAAAAAATGATTTCAAACCTTATTTATATTTAAGCGATGATAATGGAATCTCTTGGAAAGAAATTTCTACTAACCTTCCACTGTCACCTGTAAATGTCATAAGAGAAGATATTAAAAATGAAAAAATACTATATGTTGGTACGGATAACGGACTTTTTGTTTCATTTGATTTAGGTTCAAATTGGCATCCTTTTTCATCAAATTTACCAAGGGTAGCAATTCACGATTTAGTTATACATGAGGGAACAAATGAGTTAGTTATTGGAACCCACGGTAGATCAATTTATAAAATAGAATTAGATTTATTCTTTAAATATTTGGAGGCCTCAGGTAATCAAAATATTATTTCTTTTTTAAATTCTAATGAAATGAAGTTTTCTAATTCGTGGGGAAATAAAATAATTTATTCTTCTGAAACCTATGATACAAATTTTGCAATTGATCTGTTCAGCTCAAAAAATAAGAATTTTGAGTTTGAAATTTTAAATGAAAACTATAAGACCTTAAATCAAGGTAATTTTAATACTGATTACGGATTTAATAAAATTAAAATTCCTATAATAATAGATAAGAAACTGAGTGATAAATACTTAAAAAAAATAGGATTTAACTCAAAAATTTCAGATGACGGAAATATATATTTAAGCAAAGGGGAGTATATTTTAAAAGTGGATAATCAAGAACTAAAGTTCTTAGTGAAATAAGGCATATTATTTGTTTGTAATGCATGTGTAAAGTAATTTTATCAAATTATGTTAAAAAAATTATTTAATTCTTCCATAGGCCGTAAAATTGCAATGGCTTTGTCTGGTATTTTTTTAATTGTTTTTTTAACACAACACTTTTTAATTAATATAACCTCAGTTTTTAGCGACAGCTTGTTTAATTGGCTTTCTCATTTTATGGGTACAAACCCACTAGTCCAGTTTGTTCTTCAGCCAATATTGATTGCCGGAGTACTTTTTCATTTTGTCATGGGTTTTATTCTAGATTATCAAAATAGAAAAGCTAGACCAGTAAATTATGCTGTTTTTAGTGGTTCTAAAAATTCATTGATGGTTTCAAGATATATGATTCTCTCGGGTACAGTTATTTTATCTTTTTTAGGTTTACATTTCTATGACTTTTGGATTCCTGAAATGGAATACAAGTATATTGAATTCAAACCTGATGATCCAAATAGATATCATCATGAGTTGGTTGAAAAATTTCAAGACCCCATAAAAGTGGTTTTCTACTGTATTTCGTTTGTTTTTTTGGCTTTGCATTTAGTTCACGGACTAGCTTCTTCCACACAATCTCTAGGGACAAGTAATCGATATTCATCCCTAATTAAAAAAATTAGTTATTCATTTGGGATTTTTATTCCACTCGGTTTTTGTTTTATCGCTATCTATCATTTTTTATCTCATTAAAAAAAATTAAAATAATTTTTAATGTGTTATAATTTATCTATCTTTGACAGGTAAAAGGTGTGTTATAATATTTTCAGCTAGAATGAAAAAAATTACTTATTCCCTTAATTATCGAAAACCTAAAAATCAATACTTTGATCACGATGAGTTGGTTGTTTGCCTAAGGTACTATCATTCAATAGGTAACGGTAAGTATAAAGTCACAAAAAAAAGTACTGGCATTAAATGTAAACTTGAAGATTGGGATACAGATTGGCACAAATCCAATAATCGTCACCCTATAAAATCCTCCGACCCTGATTATCTAGAAAAGAATACCCTTCTGAAAAATTTGTCAGTTGAATTACATTCCCATGCTAAGAATATTAAAGTTTCCAATGGTGTTTTGAATTCAAAAATACCGGAAGGTTCTTTGGATATGAAATGGACAAATCATAAAAACAATGTTCGCTTAGTTAGTCCTGCTAACAAAAGAAATATTGATGTTATTGTTGTGGGTACTGGTTTAGCTGGAGGCTCAGCATCTGCTACTCTTGCTGAACAGGGCTATAATGTTAAAGCATTCTGCTTTCAAGACTCATCTAGAAGAGCCCACTCAATTGCAGCTCAGGGTGGAATAAACGCGGCAAAAAATTACCAAGGTGATGGAGATTCTGTATACAGACTTTTTTATGATACAATAAAGGGTGGTGATTACAGGTCTAGAGAAGCTAATGTTTACAGGCTAGCAGAGGTTTCTACAAGTATTATTGACCAATGTGTAGCACAAGGCGTCCCCTTTGCTAGAGAATATGGTGGATTATTAGATAATAGATCCTTTGGTGGCGTTTTGGTTTCTAGAACATTTTATGCAAAGGGACAAACTGGACAACAATTACTCCTAGGCGCTTATTCTGCAATGAATAGGCAAATAGCTAGAGGTAAAATAAAAATGTATAGCAGACATGAGATGATGGACATCGTAATTATTGATGGAAAGGCAAAAGGAATTATAACTAGAAATTTAGTAACTGGAGAAATTGAGAGTCATTCTGCACATGCTGTTGTACTTGCATCGGGAGGTTATGGAAATCTATTTTATTTATCTACAAATGCCATGGGAAGTAATGTTTCAGCTGCCTGGAAAGTTCATAAAAAAGGAGCTTTTTTTGCTAACCCATCTTTTACTCAAATTCATCCCACTTGCATTCCTGTCTCTGGTGATTACCAGTCAAAATTAACTCTGATGTCAGAGTCACTAAGAAATGATGGTAGAATTTGGGTCCCAAAAAAATTGGAAGATGCTAAAAAAATTAGAAATAACATATTGAAACCAACCGATGTACCCGAAGATGACAGAGATTATTATTTGGAAAGAAGATATCCTGCTTTTGGTAACTTAGTTCCTCGTGATGTGGCTTCTAGAGCAGCTAAAGAAAGATGTGATTCAGGTTATGGGGTGAATAAAACTGGTGAAGCAGTTTTTTTGGATTTCTCTTCCTCAATAATTAGATATGGAAAAGAAAAAGCCTTAGTTAAAGGTCTTGATGTTAATGATTTAAATTTGATTAAGTCATTGGGTGAAGATGTAATAAAGGCTAAGTATGGTAACTTATTCCAAATGTATGAGAAGATTGTTGACCAAGACCCCTATAAAACTCCAATGATGATTTACCCTGCTGTTCATTACACAATGGGAGGTTTGTGGGTTGATTATAATTTAATGACTACAATCCCTGGCTGCTATGCCATTGGTGAAGCTAATTTTTCAGATCATGGGGCAAACAGGTTAGGTGCTTCTGCTTTAATGCAAGGATTAGCTGATGGTTATTTTGTGTTACCAAATACCATTAATGATTTTCTTGCAGATGATATAAAAACAGGTCCAATTGATAATGAATTACCAGAATTTACTCAAGCAAAAAAATCTGTAGAAGATAGTATAGAAAAATTAATGAAGATAAATGGAACTAAAACAGTTGATTATTTTCATAAAAAATTAGGTAAAATAATTTGGAACAACTGTGGGATGTCTAGAAATTCAGTTGATTTAAAATCAGCCATAAAAGAAATTCAAAAGTTAAAAAAACAATTCTATTCTGATTTATTAATTCCTGGTGATCAATTTTCATTTAATGAACCGCTTGCTAAAGCTTTAAGGGTTGCCGATTTTATGGAGCTTGGTGAATTATTTGCATTAGATGCTTTAAAAAGAAATGAATCTTGCGGAGGTCATTTTAGAGAAGAATTCCAAACCAAAGAAGGTGAGGCAATGAGAAATGACGAAGAATTTACTTTTGTTTCTGCCTGGGAGTATAATAAAGTAATTGAAAACTCGACACTTCACAAGGAAAAATTACTATTTGATAATGTAGAACTAAAAAATAGATCTTATAAGTAGTATGAAATTATTTTTGAAAATATGGAGACAGAAAGACTCTAAAGAAAAGGGAAAAATCGTTAATTATGAAATAGACAAAATAAGCGAGGACATGTCATTTCTGGAAATGATGGATGTTCTTAATGAAAAAATAGTACTTAATGGAGGAGATCCTGTTGCTTTTGATCATGATTGTAGGGAAGGAATTTGTGGGTCATGCTCAATGTTTATAAACGGTGAACCACATGGGCCAGACCGCGGTGTAACCACATGTCAATTGCACATGCGTAAGTTTAAAGACGGTGATACAATATATATAGAACCTTTCAGGTCTAGAGCTTTTCCAATCATTAAGGATCTTGTTGTTGACAGAACAGCATTTGATAGAATTCAACAAGCGGGTGGATATATTTCGATTAATACATCTGGAAATACACTTGACGCAAATACAATTCCCATTGAAAAAGAAAATGCTGATAAGGCATTTGATGCTGCAACATGTATTGGATGTGGTGCTTGTGTTGCTACCTGTAAAAATTCATCAGCTATGCTATTTGTTTCAGCTAAAGTTTCTCAGTTTTCTTTACTTCCACAAGGAAAAGTTGAAGCAACTGATAGGGTTTTAAACATGGTCAAACAAATGGATTTAGAGGGTTTTGGTAATTGTACAAATACTGGTGCATGTCATGTTGAATGTCCAAAGGGAATTTCTCTAGATTATATCGCAAAATTAAATACCGAATATGCTAAAGCAAGTTTAAAAAAATAATTAAAAACTTTCTCTAATTATCCAATTTGCTCTGACCTTTATAATTTCATTATTAAAGTAAATTTTTTCAGGTTGAATTTTTTCCAAGAAATTTCCTGTATCCCTTTTTTTATTCTCATTATTATCTTCAACCACCCTTATATTGTATTCTCCAGGAACTATATTTTCAAAAACACAGTTTTCAGATGCCAATGCTAGATATTGAGAATCAATTACTTCTCCCTTCATATTAATTAAATCAATTATTAAAGGATAATTTTTCTCAATTGGATTGAAAAAAATTTTTCCATATTCGGATATTTTTTTTGTTTTAAACGTAAATTTTAGGCTATCTGTTGTTTTTTGAAACAGATCAATAATGGCATTGGGTATTATATTGATGTAGTAACTGTCATTTGGTAGAACCTCAAAATCAATAATAATATTTATATAATTATCTATCCTAGTTTCGAACAATACTGGCAAGGAATCTCTATTAAAAACCTGTATTTTGTTGTTATCAATCTTAGTCAACGGAGTTGTAGATTCCAATATTAATTTATCGGATAATTCAAGAATTTGTGATTGTTGTTTTAACTGTAAAGAATCTTTACCCAGTTCCTTTTTTTGAAATTTAAAAAGAAAACTTTTTTCGTAGGTTTTATTTTTAATTTCAAAATTCAAAGAATCATAATTGGAATTTTCAAGCCAAAAATATAACGTATCCTTTTCCTTATCAAACGTCACGACATTATTTAAATTATTTAAAGATTTAATTTGTATATCTAAGTTCTCAACTTCACCCTGAAAACCAAAGTTTATTCTATTCTCATTTTCTTGAAATGGTTTAAAAATTTTAAACTCTGGGGTCTCCTTGAAAACATTTAAGTTGAAGAGTGAATCGTTTGGAATAGAAATAAAAGTTTCATTAAATGCTATTTTTTCTGTTAGAGGATCATATCTGTAGTTGTTATTATAGTCTTTGATTGCTATCAAATTATAAGTACCCATTTTGAGGTTAGTAAATTTAAAGTTGGTGCTGTCTAATGTATTTGAGACATAAAGTGGCTTACCGTTATAAATTATTGAATCATTGTACAGACTGTCGATTGGATATAACATCGCAGTAATAAATTCATCAGTGTCTATATTATAGCTATCATTTACATTCCCCGAAATTTCAAGAGAGTCTACATAACTGCCTGTTGAAAAAACATATTTGAAAAATGGTAATGGGTTGCCCTCATTATTATCAACTAGTGCTTGACCAAAATTAAATGAGTAAGTAGAGTTTTTCATTAGGCTATCTTTTAGTTCAATATCAATAAATTTTGAAGCACCACCCTGTGGGAAGATGGAGTATCCAGATTTTTCAATCGGTGGAGACACAATTAATTGAGAATTTATTTTTTCAAGCTTCACATATTCATCAAAATAAATCCTGATTTTTTCTGAATTAAAATTTGAAGAGTTATTGGCAGGTTGAGCTTTTAGTAATACAGGTGGGTCCTCATCTTTTGGCCCACCATCTGGTGTTCCTCGTTTCGCACACCCAATGACAAAAAAAATGATTGAAAACAGAAAAACTTTCTTGATCATATATTCTACAAATTAAAAAGTTTATTTTGAAAAATACTATCTTATCTTTTATTTAGATATAGTATTTTTGCTTTATGTCATCTGAAGATTTTAAAAAAATAATTTCTCATTCAAAAGAATATGGATTTATTTTTCAGTCAAGTGAAATTTATGATGGCTTAAGTGCCGTATACGATTATGCCCAAAACGGTGTACTACTTAAAAATAATATTAAAGATTATTGGTGGAAATCAATGGTTCAATTAAATGACAATATTGTGGGTATCGACTCTTCAATTTTCTCACATCCTACAACTTGGAAAGCTAGTGGCCATATTGATGCTTTTAATGATCCACTTATTGACAATAAAGATTCAAAAAAAAGGTATAGAGCAGATAATTTAATTGAAGATTATATTACAAAATGTGAATCTAAAATTTTAAAAGAACAAAAAAAGCAAGAGAAAAGATTTGGCGAGACCTTCAATAAAGAAACATTTATAAAAACCAATCCAAAGGTTTTAAAAATCAGAAATAATATAAATCAAATATTATTAAGATTTGGTGATGCTCTAAAAAATGATGATTTAGAAGAACTCAAGAAAATCATATTGGATTGTGAGATAGTCTGTCCTGTATCAGGAACAAAAAATTGGACTGATGTTAAACAATTTAACCTAATGTTTAAAACTCAGATTGGTGCCACAGACTCTAGCTCAAGTGATCTTTTTTTAAGACCAGAAACAGCTCAGGGAATATTTTTAAATTACTTAAACGTCCAAAAAACTGGCAGATTGAAAATACCTTTTGGCATTGCTCAAATTGGTAAAGCTTTTAGAAATGAAATTGTAGCTAGGCAATTTATTTTTAGAATGAGAGAATTTGAACAAATGGAAATGCAATTCTTTATTAAACCAGGATCACAAAAAGATTGGTACGAGTACTGGAAACAAACAAGGTTAGATTGGCACCTTTCATTGGGAATTGATAAGAGTCTTTTTAGATTTCATGATCACGAAAAACTTGCACATTATGCTGATGCAGCCTGTGATATTGAATTTAATTTCCCTTTTGGATTTAAAGAATTGGAGGGTATTCATTCTAGAACTAACTTTGATTTGTCTAATCATGAAAAATTTTCAAATAAGCAAATAAAATATTTTGATCCTGTAGACAATAAAAAATATACGCCATATGTTCTAGAGACCTCAATAGGTGTTGATAGAATGTTTTTAGCTGTATTTTCCTCGTCATTAGTTTCCGAAAAAATTGATTCTGATTCAGAAAGAGTAGTTTTAAAAATACCTAAAATTATAGCACCCTATAAATGTGCTTTTCTCCCATTATTAAAAAAAGATGGCTTGCCTGAAATGACAAAAGAAATTAAAGAAAAATTAAAACTTAAGTTCAGTACAACCTATGATGATAAAGATGCCATCGGAAGAAGATACAGAAGGCAAGATGCAATAGGAACTCCTTATTGTATAACAATTGATCATCAAACTTTGGAGGACAATACTGTTACGGTAAGGGATCGTGATAGTATGAAACAGGAAAGAATCAATATGGAAACCTTAGAGCAATTTTTAAATAATTCACTTGATATCAACAATTGGTTACTTAGAGGTGATTAATATTATTTCATACAACATTAACGGAATTCGGGCAGCTATCAGAAAAGATCTAATCTCATGGCTAAAAAACTATAATCCAGATATAGTATGTTTTCAAGAGATTAAGGCAAATGAAGATCAATTCGACTCATCAATTTTCAAAGAATTAGGATATTATAGCTATTGGTACCCAGCAAAGAAAAAAGGTTATAGCGGAGTTGGAATAATATCCAAGATCAAACCAAAAAATATAGCCTACGGATTAGGAATTGATTATATGGATTGTGAGGGAAGGAATTTGAGGGTTGATTTTGATAAATTTTCTGTTATGAGTTTATATCTACCCTCAGGAACTAATATAGACAGGTTAGGATTCAAATTTAAATATATGGATGATTTTGCCTCCTATATTAACGCTTTAAAAGCATCAATTCCAAATCTAATAATTGGAGGAGACTACAACATTTGCCATAATGCCATTGACATTCATGACCCCGTTAGAAACGCCAAAGTATCAGGATTTTTACCTAAGGAAAGAGATTGGTTGGATAAGTTTATTAATAAGGGTTTTATTGACACTTTTAGATATTTTAATCCATCTCCTCACAAATATTCGTGGTGGAGTTATAGAGCAAACTCAAGATTGAATAACAAGGGTTGGAGAATCGATTATTTATTAGCTTCACTTGAATTGCAAAATAATTTAATGGAATCATTTATATTGTCTGATGTATATCACTCCGATCATTGCCCTGTTGGATTAAAAATTAAAATATAATGGATTATAATTATTTACCAAATACTAAAATTAAGGTTAGTAAGATTTGTTTGGGAACGATGACTTGGGGAAGACAAAATAGTCAAGATGAGGCTTTTGATCAAATGAATTATTCCATTGACAGGGGAGTTAATTTTTTTGATACTGCAGAGTTATATCCAGTTCCAGCAAGTCCAGATAAATATGCAATAACAGAAGAAATAATTGGAAATTGGTTTCAAGAGTTTAAAAAAAGAGACAAAGTAATTTTAGCTACAAAAATTGCAGGCCCAGGTGACTATACAGCACACATAAGAAAATCTGGCTTTAAAGGATTCTCAATTGAGGATGCTGTAAACGGTAGTTTAAAACGCTTAAAAACAGATTATATTGACTTGTATCAATTGCATTGGCCTGAGAGAATTACAAACACATTTGGAAATAGAAATTTCCAATACTTTAATGACTCATGGGAAGATAATTTTGAAATTATATTAGAAAAATTTAAGAGTCTAATTGATGTTGGAAAAATTAGATACATAGGCTTATCTAATGAAAACCCTTGGGGAATCATGAAGTTTTTAGAATACTCAAAAAGAGATCTCCCAAAAATTATTACTGTTCAAAATCCCTATTCTTTATTAAATAGATTATTCGAAATTGGAAGCTCTGAGATATGTAAAAGAGAATCTATTGGTCTTTTGGCTTATTCACCTTTAGCTTTTGGAGTTTTAACAGGAAAGTATTTTGATGGAAACATTCCAAAGAATAGTAGAATGGAACTTTTCCCTAGATTAAAAAGATACAGTAGCGAAAATTCTTTTAAAGCTGCAAAACTATATAATGAAATCGCCCAAAAAAATAATCTATCATTGACTCAACTATCACTAGCTTTTGTTAATGATCGTCCATTTGTAACAAGTAATATTATTGGTGCAACAACCATTGATCAATTAAAGGAAAATATTGATAGTACAGATGTTAAACTTTCAGATGATATTATTTCTGAAATCAATCAAGTAAATAATAAAATCCCTAATCCTTCTCCCTAAAAACTTCTTTAGCAACTTGAGAAAGATTCTTTAATCTATGGGTTTGTAATGATTCAGTAACATATCCAATTTTAGAATTATTGGATATAATAATTTTTTTATAACCCAATCTCTCAGCTTCAGAAATACGTTTATCAATATTACTTACACTTCTTAATTCTCCAGAAAGATCTACTTCTGCACAAAAACAAGTATCGTTATTAATAGCAATATTAATATTTGAAGACAGTATTGCCGCGACAACTGCTAAGTCAATGGCTGTATCTTCTATTTTTATTCCACCTGTGATATTAATGAAAACATCTTTTACACCAATTTTAAATCCTGCTTTTTTTTCAAGTATTGCTAAAAGCATATTCAATCTTTTGGAATTAAATCCATTTGAAATTCTTTGTGGAGTTCCATAAACAGCACTACTAACCAATGCTTGTACCTCGATCATAATTGATCTATCACCATCAAGGGTAACAGCGATCGCAGAACCAGACTCAGAGTTTTCTTTTTTTGAAACAAATAATTCACTAGGATTTGCTACTATATGTAAACCTTTTTCATTCATTTGATAAATTCCAATTTCATTAGTCGACCCAAACCTGTTTTTTTTAGAACGTAAAATCCTAAATTGATGTTGTTTTTCTCCCTCAAAATGTAAAACAGTATCCACCATGTGCTCTAATATTTTTGGTCCTGCTATATTTCCATCTTTAGTTATATGACCTACAATTAAAACAGGAAGACCAGTACTTTTAGCAAGTTTAATTAAAATACTTGCGCATTCTTTTATTTGGGTTGTACTTCCTGGACTGTTATCAAATAAATCAGTTTGAACTGTTTGTATTGAGTCCAATACGACTATACTAGGTTTAATTTTATTAATATTTTTTAATATTATTTCTAGATTAGTTTCTGTTAATACGTAGCAATTTTTTGGATTTTCTGAAATTCTTTCTGCTCGAAGTTTTAATTGTTCAGCACTTTCTTCACCAGAAACGTAAAGAACACTCTCTGGAGAATTAATGGAATTCTGCAATAAGATAGTTGATTTACCTATTCCCGGTTCACCAGAAATTAATACCACTGAGCCACGAACTAATCCGCTCCCTAAAACTCTGTTAAATTCATTGTCATTAAATCTTATCCTCTTATTTTCTAAACTCTCAATTTCACTTATTTTTTTTACAACCCCGTCAGATTTGATCAAATCCTTTTTAGGATTCTTCTTCACAAATTCTTCCTCGATTGAGTTCCACGATCCGCACTTAATGCATTGACCCAACCATTTTGGATATTTTGCACCACAAATTTTACAACTATAAATTTTTTGTGTTGGTATCATTTAAATCGAATTTCCTTTTTTTGGAAAAATAATAGTTGGTTTAAAGCTTTTAGCATTATTAAAATCTATTAATGCATAGCTCACTATAATCACCTCATCATCTTTATTAATTTTCTTTGCTGCTGGACCATTAATAAAAATATCACCAGAACCTTTTTTACCTTTTATTACATAGGTTTCCAACCTTTCACCGTTAGTTAAACTTAATACCTGAACTTTTTCCCCAGCAACAATGTTTGAAGCATCCATTAAAGCCTCATCAATTGAAATACTTCCAATATAATTAATTTCAGCACCAGTAATTTTAACTCTGTGAATTTTTGATTTTAAAACTTCAATATTCATTTGTTATTACTAAATTATCTATTAATCGTACATCTTCTACCACAACACAAATAAATGCTCTACAACAGCAATTTTTAATATTTTTTTTACTACAAACCTTTAAGGTTTTGGAACATCTTAATTCAAAATATTCAAGGAAAAATCCTTTATTTTTTTCAATTTTATTTTTGATTATCTTCTTTAATTCTCCTTTTGAAAATTTATAAAAATTTTGTTTTGCAAACAACAATGAATCATAAATAACTGAAACATTTTTTTTTGCATGTTTTGATAATAAAGAATTTCTAGAACTTAATGCTAAACCTTCCTTAGACCTAATTGTGGGACAAACAATCATTTTAATTTTTTCAAAATAATTATCTATTATTTTTTGTACTATAACAGTTTGTTGAAAATCTTTTTCTCCAAAAAACACAAGACTAGGTTTAAAAATTTCAAAAAGTTTTTTTACAATTGTGCCGACTCCGTCAAAGTGTCCAGGTCTTTTAATACCCTCTAAAACCTTATCAATATTTTGAAAATCAAATTTATCTTTAAAAATTTTTAATCCATAAATATCATCAATATTTGGTATAAATATATTTACATTTTGGTTTGTAGATTTAATTTTATCAATATCTTTTCTTAAGTCAGTGGGATATCTTTTATAATCATTAATATCATTGAATTGGGTTGGATTTACAAATATAGAAACCCAAACCTCGTCACATAATTTAACAGCGCTATTAATAAGTGAAATATGTCCCTTGTGCAAAGAACCCATCGTTGGGACCAAGCCTAAAACTTTTTTCTCACTTGATTTATTTAATATTATCTCTAAATCTTTAAGTTTTTTAATTGTAGTCATCAAATACAAATGAGAATGCAAACTTAATACTTTGGTGTCAATCTTATATAAATTTTGTAATTTTGACAACCTATTAATGTTAGGATTTATGAAAGGAAAGAAAATTTTATTTATTTCTTCAGAGGTCATTCCCTATATGCCTCAAACTGAGCTCTCCTCAATGACATATAAACTCCCTAAACTTGTAAATGATAATCAAGGTCAGACAAGAATATTTATTCCAAAATATGGTGTTATTAACGAAAGGAGACATCAGTTACACGAAGTAATAAGACTTTCAGGAATAAATTTAATTATCAATGATATGGACATGCCTTTGATAATTAAAGTAGCTTCAATACCCAAGGAAAGAATGCAAGTATATTTTATTGATAGCGAGGACTATTTCAAAGGGAGAAATATTTTTTTTAATGATAAAGGGAATCTTTATAAGGATAATGATGAAAGAGCTATTTTCTATGCCAAGGGTATCATTGAAACTATTAAGAAATTAAATTGGGCCCCAAATTTAGTTCATGTTCATGGATGGATTTCTTCATTAGTGCCTCTTTATATTAAACATTATTATAAAGATGACCCTATTTTTAGTAATACAAAGACGGTTGTTTCAATCTATGAAGATAGACTTTCAGGAAAGTTTGATAAAAATTTTCTCAAAAAAATTCAGTTTGATAAGATTGTTGATGAAAACTTGAGTTTACTTAAAACACCAACTTATGATGAATTATTTAAATTATCCTTAACTCAATCAGATGGTGTTGTTTTTACATCTAATTCTGTAAAAGAAGAATTTAAGGGACTTATCAAAAAGGATATACCAACTTTGGAGTGTAGTAGTAGTGACGATGACTATGAAAACAAATATTTAGAATTTTATAATTCCATGTTAGATGAATAAAAAACTCTTAATATTTTCTTTATTATTTTTTTTGTTTTCGTGTACTAAAGAATTTAATTCTATTGGAACAGAAATTCTGAAAGATGATTCCTTTGAAACAAGAGTAGAAAATATTGGGGTTTATGCATCTCAAAAAGCCATAAGTCCGTTCAATACTACAAACCTACCTATATATCAAATTGGTGAAATAAGAGATAATATTTTTGGCGGTACAACATCTTCCTTTATTACTCAACTACAGCTGTCGCAATACAATCCTGCTTTTGGTATTGCTTCTCAAGAAAAAGAAAACTCTGGAGATCCAGCTAATATTACTGTTATTCAAGAAAATGAGTTGGTAAAGAGTGTTTATCTGGACATACCTTTTTTTACGAATAGAAATGACAGGGACGGTGATGGTGTAATTGACGCCTATGATGTTGATGATAACGATGTTAATAGTGATAGTGATGGTGATGGTGTGAGTGATGCCGTTGAAAGAGCTAATGGAACAGATCCTTTAAATCCTGACACAGATGGAGATGGAATTCCAGACGGACAAGATGATGATACTGTTAATCCAAATGCTGGGGCTACCATTTATGATGTGGATTCATTATTAGGAAATTTTGATGACGCATTCAAACTTAAAATTCAAGAGATGGATTATTATTTACGTGAATATGACCCAACAAATAATTTTGAAACTCGACAAAGATATTACAATGATAACAACATCCTGGAAAACTTTACTGGTCAAGTTCTTTTTGACGGTGAGGTCCAAATAGATAAAAATGAATTGGTAATTTATAGAGAAGATGACCCCGAGACAACCGATATTGATGAATCAGAAGAAGTTAAAGAAAGATTATCCCCAAGAATTAGAGTTCCATTAAATTTTGAATTTTTTCAGACAAAACTTATTGATAAAGAGGGGTCAGTTGATTTAACTAATACTGATAATTTTAACTTGTATTTTAAAGGAATATATATTAATGCATATAATTTTACAGATCCCTTATTGATGATTTTAGATTTTGATTCTGCCGAGATTGTAATCAATTATGAATATGACAAGTACAATAAGAATAATACAGATGATGATATTACTGATGATACGATAGATAGAGAATCAAAAGATTTTAAAATTACTTTTCTAGGAAATAAAATTAATCTGATTAAAAAAGATCTATTTTCGTCTGAAATCATTTCCAATATAAATTCATCAAGTAATCTCTCAAAGATTTATTTAAAGGGTGGTGAAGGTTTAATGGCTGAAATAGATTTATTTAAAGACAGTCAGGGTAATGATTTATTAGACGATATTAAATCTAGACCATGGTTAATTAATGAAGCTAATTTAACATTATATGTGGATCGCGAAACTATCGATTTAAATGGCGGTTTAATAGAACCTTTTAGAGTATACCTATACGAGTTAGATTCAAATTTACCATTAGTTGATTATTACATTGACGATACTCAGGGACCAAGAAGATCAGACACAAAAATTAATCACGGAGGAATGCTTGAGATAGACTCTGAACAAAGTGGAATTAAATATAAAATCAGAATATCAGAACATGTTAAAAATATTGTAAGGAAGGATTCTGCTAATAAAAAATTAGGTCTTGTTTTATCATCTAGCATTACAAATATTTTTTCTACAGAACTTAAGTCTTCACAATTAGAATCTGCTCCACAGACAACTGTCATTAACCCACTTGGTACTGTATTGTATGGCCCAGAGCCAGATCAATCTAATTATGATAAAAGACTAAAATTAGAACTCTTTTATTCTGAAATTAAAAATTAAATTATTGAGTATTAGTCTTTTTTGTTTTGAAAAAGGACTCAATAATACATATTCAATAATCTTTGAGCTAATAAAAATAAACTTTAGAAATTTCTGATAAATACCTTTATAATGTTTATCAATAAATAAAACTCCAGATTTTATAAGGTGAGTTTTAGTTTTAACTGTAGTTTTTAGATTTATCCTTGATGATTTTCCGTGGTGATGAGTACATGAAATGGAATTAATTAAAATAATTTCCATTCCAATATTTTTTGCTCTTTTACACAAGTCCATATCCTCATAGTACATCCAATAATCTTCATCCCATCCCCCAAGCTTATTAAAATTTTTCTTATCGATAGATAAAAATGAGCCAGAAACCCAATCAGGTCTTAGTAAAGGTTTTTTATTGTCTTTTAGCCTATTTTCAGAATTTATAAACCTAAATATGAATCTAATCAACCCATTAAATGTTTTAACACTTAAAAATTTTCCGTAAGGGAAAGTTTTATTGCCATATGAATCTAATTGACTAATTGAAATAATAGAGTTGGAGTGTTTAATAATATTTGATTTGAGTTGAATTAGACAGTTTATTCCAAGTTCAGTATCAGGATTTAAAAAAACAAAGTGTTCATATTTTGCAGCTTTAGCTCCTATGTTGCATGCCTTAGAAAAACCTAAGTTTTTATCATTTATAATCCATTTGCATTTATTATATTTTATTTTGTATTCATTTACAAGACTGCTATCAGAGTTATTATCAACAATTATAATTTCATTGTTACTTATATTTTGTGATGAGATACTCTCAATACATTTTTCAAGTACTGACCATGATTTGTAATTAACAATGATAATGGATAGTTCAGGCATTAAAGCTTTTTTCTTAACCGAGCTACAGGTGCGCCTATCATCTCTCTGTATTTTGCAACTGTTCTTCTTGCAATTGGATAACCTTTGCCATTTAGTAGTTTTGTTAATTGATCATCAGTGTAAGGAGATTTTTTATCTTCACTGAAAATAATTTCCTCAAGGGATTTTTTGACTTCAATTGTGGAAATTTCTTCACCTTTGGAGTTTTTTATTCCCTCTGAAAAAAATGATTTTATTAGTTTAATACCGTATGGGGTATCAACATACTTTGAATTTGCTACTCGAGAAATTGTTGATATATCCATATTTATTGTTTCAGCAATATCTTTTAAAATCATGGGTTTCATTTTACTCTCGTCACCACTCAAAAAATATTTTTTTTGAAAATTAAGTATTGCTGTCATTGTATAAATTAGAGTTTGATTTCTTTGTTTAATAGCATCTATAAACCACTTTGCAGAGTCTAACTTTTGTTTTATAAAAATGACTGCATCTTTTTGATTTTTATTTTTTGTTTTACTTTCACTATATCCCTTGAGCATATTTTTATATTCACTTGAAACAAATAATTCAGGTGCATTTCTTGAATTTAGCTCTAATTTTAGTTCTCCATCAATAATTTTAATTGTAAAATCAGGTACAATTGAAGAATTCAATTTATTATTTTCATTGTGTGATCCACCTGGTCTGGGGTTCAGTTTCTCAATTTCTTTTATTGATTTTTTTAAAAAATCTTCATCAATGTTCAATTTTGTCTTAATTTTCTCAAAGTGTTTTTTTGAAAATTGATCAAAATGATTTCTAATAATATTTAATGCTAAATCAACTACTTGATTTTTAGGTTTTCTAATTAACTGTAATTCCAAACATTGTTGTAAATTTTTTGCACCAACACCCGCTGGATCTAACAAATAAATTTTATCAAGTATTTTTTGTATTTGCTCCTCAGAAAAATTTATTCCAAGTGTAAAAATTAAGTCATCAGAAATATCAATAATATCTCTCCTTAAATATCCAAAAGGGTCCAAACTTCCAATTATAAATTCGGCAACAAGTAAATCTTCACCTCGTAATGAAAATGAATGTAATTGTGTTTTGAGATATTGGTTGAAAGATTCACCAGATGTGAACGGTATATCCTTTTCATTATCTTCGCTGTAATTATTCGTTTTAAGCTTGTAGTCAGGGATATCATCATCGGATAGATAGTCATTTACATCAATTTCGTCGTAATCAGATTCATCAGAATTTGGTGAATCATTCTCAAATTCAGTATTTCCTTCAGTTTCATCTTGGGAGGTATCTAATGCTGGATTTTCTTCAACTTCTCTAGAAAGTCTTTGTTCAAACTCTTGGGTTGATAACTGAATTAGCTTCATCAACTGAATTTGTTGTGGAGATAGTTTTTGAGAAAGTTTTAATTGTAGTTTTTGATTAAGCATTATAATCAAAATTACAAAATATCGATTTAAATTTAGAAATCAGCATTCTTAGGTGTTCTTGGAAATGGAATCACATCCCTAATGTTATTCATTCCTGTTATAAAAAGGATCAATCTCTCTAAACCTAGTCCAAAACCACTATGTTTAACCGAACCATATTTTCTCAGTTCTAAATACCACCACAATTCTTTACTATCAATGTTTAACTCTTTAATTCTTTTCTCAAGAATATCTAATCTTTCTTCTCGTTGTGACCCACCAACAATCTCCCCAATACCAGGGAAAAGAATATCCATTGCTCTGACAGTCTTAGCGTCTTCATTCATTCTCATATAGAATGCCTTGATTTTTGCTGGATAGTCAAATACTACTACAGGGCATTTGAAATGCTTTTCAACTAGAAATCTTTCATGTTCACTCTGTAGATCACAACCCCAATTTTCAATTTTATATTTAAACTTATTTTTTTTATTTGGCTTACAATTTTTGAGAATTTCAAATGCATCAGAATATGGTAACTTGACAAAATCATTATTTATAACAAATTCTATTTTTTCTTTGAGTGATAATTCACTCCTTTTATCTTTTGGGAGAGACATTTCCTCTTTAGCTAATCTCTCATTTAAAAATTCAATATCATCTTTACATTTTTCATAAGTATATTTTAGGATGTATTTTATGAACTGCTCGGCAAGATTAATATTATCTTTTAAATCAAAAAAAGCCATTTCAGGCTCAATCATCCAAAATTCAGCAAGGTGTCTAGATGTATTTGAATTTTCAGCTCTAAAAGTTGGACCAAAAGTATATACTTTACTGAGTCCTAATGCCATTGCTTCAGCTTCAAGCTGACCTGAAACAGTTAAATGTGTTTCTTTACCAAAAAAATCTTTTGAAAAATCAATTGATCCATCAGGACTCAGAGGGATATGACTTTTATCTAGTGTACTTACACTAAACATTTCTCCAGCACCCTCTGCATCAGATCCAGTTATTATTGGTGTATGAATGTAAAAAAACCCATTATCATTAAAAAATTTATGTATCGCATAAGAAATTTCAGATCTGATTCTAATTACAGAGCTAATTGTTTTTGTTCTAACTCTTAAATGAGCATTCTCCCTCAGAAATTCGAATGAGTGTTTTTTGGGTTGAATTGGATAATTTTCGGAATTGGATGGTCCTAATACACTTAATTTGTCAACTAAGATTTCAAATTTTTGTCCCTTTCCTAAGCTTTTAACTAGCTTTCCAAAGATTTCAAGCGATGAGCCAGTTGTAATTAGATTTATATCATTCTTGTTCTTATCCAAATCAATAACACATTGAATGTCATTAATTGTTGACCCATCATTTAATGCAATAAATCTATTCGATCTAAATGTTTTTACCCAACCATTTACCTTAACAGACTGATTTAGTAGTTTATTGTTATCTAAGTCTTTAACCGGAATAGCTCTTAACATCCTATACTTTTAAAATTTCTGCTTCTTTTGATGAAAAAATACTATCTATTTTATTAATATAATTATCTGTAATCTCCTGAATATCTAATTCATAATTTCCTCTTATGTCTTCAGAAAATTCTGATTTACGAATTTCATTATTTGCATCTTTTCTAGAATTTCTTACACTTACCTTTGCATTTTCAGATTCACTTTTTGCAAGTTTAACTAACTCTATCCTTCTTTCTTGAGTTAATGGTGGAATATTAATTAAAATGGATTCCCCATTATTCATCGGATTAAAACCCAAATTACTGTCTACTATAGCTTTTTCAATGTCTTGTAGTTTATCTTTTTCCCATGGTTGAATTGAAATTGTTTGAGAGTCTGGAGTGCCTATATTAGAAATTTGGTTTAAAGGCGTAAGTGAACCATAGTATTCGACCTTCAGGCTTGAAATCATATTAGGATTAGCTTTACCAGCTCTAATATTCAGCAACTCTTTTTCTAAATATTTTATTGATTCATCCATTAGTTCCTTTGTAGTCTCAATTATAAAATCTAACTCTTCCATTTTTATTTAACTTTTGTTCCTATAATTTTACCTTCAATTATTTTCTTTAAGTTACCAGTTTTGTTAATATCAAAAACAATTATGGGTAACTTATTTTCTTTACTAAGGGTGAATGCAGTAGAGTCCATTATCTTCAGATTTTTAGAAATTGCCTCATCATATTCAAGTTCATGAAATTTTATGGCATTCTTATTTATTTCAGGATCATCATCATAAATACCATCAACACGAGTACCCTTTAAAATAACATCAGCTTCAATTTCAATAGCTCTCAGAACAGCAGCTGAGTCGGTAGTAAAAAATGGATTTCCTGTACCAGCACCAAAAATCACAATTCTTTTCTTTTCAAGATGACGAACTGCTTTTCTTTTAATATATGGTTCAGCAATAGCTTCCATATTAATTGCCGTTTGTAATCTAGTTTGTAATCCAATTTTTTCCAGACTACTTTGTAAGGCAAGGCCATTTATTACAGTAGCTAACATACCCATGTAATCGCCTTGAACCCGATCAATTCCATTATTTGCTCCAGATAAACCTCTAAAAATATTACCGCCTCCAATTACAATAGAAACCTCAACACCCAAATCTACTATTGATTTGATTTCTCTACTGTATTTATTAATAGTGTTTGGATCAATACCATGACTCCTGTCTCCTAAAAGGGCTTCTCCACTTAGTTTGAGTAAGATTCTGTTGTAAATCATCTGTGTCTATGTAAATATAGGCATAGATAATAAATAAATAAATTTGGATTTAAATGAAATAAGTCAGACTAGTGATACCCTTTTAAAATCAGAAATATAGCAATATTGATTTACAGACTGGAGGTAATTCATAACACTAATTTTAGTATCCTTAATGTAGGCTTGATTGACTAATGTATTTTCTTTGAAAAACTTTTTCAGCTTTCCCTTAGCAATATTTTCAAGCATATTTTCAGGTTTACCTTCTGCCCTTAGTTGTTCCTTAGCTATTTCGATTTCCTTTTTGATAACTTCTTTTGAAACACCGTTTTCGTCCAAAGCAATTGGACTCATTGCCGCAGCTTGCATCGCTATATTTTTAGCAACTTCATCACATCCCTCAAAATTTTCTGTCAAACCTACAATTGTAGCTATTTTATTTCCAGCATGTATATAATAACCTACAAATTTTGAGTTAAGCTTTTTAAAACTACCAATTTCAATTTTTTCACCAATAACTCCAGTTTGTTCTGTGAGTTTTTCTTTTACAGACATTTTACTATCATATCTAGAGTTGAAAAGATCTTCAATTGTATCACAACCTAGTGCAATCTCAGAAATTTGTTTGGCAAGATTTACAAAAGATTCATTTTTTCCTACAAAATCAGTTTCACAATTTAGTGAAATAATAACACCAGAATTCTTTTCATCATTAACGGTAGCTAAAACTGCACCTTCCCTGGACTCTCTGTCAGCTCTTTTTGCAGCAACTTTTTGGCCTTTTTTTCTAAGATTTTCAATAGCAAGATCAAAATCACCATTCGATTCAACCAAAGCATTTTTACAATCCATTATACCAGCACCAGTTGCTTTTCTCAACTTATTAACTTCACTAGCAGAAATATTTCCCATAATCTAATTTTTTTCCTTTTTACTCTCTTTCTCAATTTTAGCTTCCTCTTCTGCTTTTTCTTTGTTTCTTTGGTCAAGTCCTGATTTTATTGAGCTAGTCACTTTGTTAAGAATAATTTCAATTGATTTAGATGCGTCATCATTTGCAGGGATCCCAAAATCAACTAACCTAGGATCAGTATTAGTATCTACCATAGCAAATATCGGAATATTCAACTTGATAGCTTCTCTTACAGCTATGTGTTCTCTTCTTATATCTACAACAAATATTGCTCCAGGGAGTCTAGTCATGGAATTGATAGAGCCAAGGTTTTTTTCAAGTTTAGCTCTTGTTCTATCAACACTTAATTTTTCTTTTTTTGATAAAGATTCAAAAGTACCGTCTTGCTTGGATCTGTCTATTGCTGACATTTTTTTAACAGCCTTTCGAATAGTAACAAAATTTGTTAACATACCGCCTGGCCAGCGTTCTGTGATGTAAGGCATTTTAACTTCTTCAGCATATTTGGAAACGATGTCTTTTGCTTGTTTTTTGGTAGCAACAAATAATATTTTGCGACCTGATGAAGCAATTTTTTCCAACGCTGAACATGACTCTTCAAGTTTTTGAATTGTTTTGTAAAGGTTAATTATATGTATCCCGTTTTTTTCGGAATATATATAGGGTGACATGTTAGGGTTCCATTTTCTTGTAAGATGTCCAAAGTGAACACCTGCTTTTACTAATTCTTTTATTTCCATATTGTCATAATATATTTAGTTTACTTTCTTAATTAGCAACAGCTTAAAAACTGTTTAGATGCTAAACTAAATTTCGAAAAACGAAATTTGACTGTGAAAAAACTCAAAACCTCTTTTAAATTTAATAACATATTATCTTTTAGAGAATTGGAACTTTTTTCTTGCTTTTTTCTGACCAAACTTTTTTCTTTCAACCATTCTAGGATCACGAGTTAGCAATCCTTCAGCTTTTAAAACACCCTTATTAACATCAGATATTTTACATAATGCTCTACAAATGCCAAGCCTTATAGCTTCAACTTGACCAGTTGTACCACCTCCATAAACACTTACAGAGAGATTAAATTTTCCTAAATTTTCAGTTAATTTAAATGGCTGTAAAATTTTATATTGTTGAGATTTTGTAGGGAAGTAGTCTTTATAATCTTTATTATTTACTGTAAATATGTCTTTACCATTAGATAGATATATTCTAGCTACTGATGTTTTTCTTCTTCCTATTGTGTGAATTGTTTCCAATATTTAAAATTCTTTTAGATTGATTAATTTTGGATTTTGAGCTACATGTTTGTGTATATCCCCTGTGTAAACTTTGAGATTGGAAAATATAGACGAACCAAGCTTATTTTTGGGTAACATTCCTTTAACTGCTTTTTCGATTAGTGTAGATGGGTTTTTATCAAATATTTGCTTAGCAGTCTTTATTTTTTGACCACCGGGATAACCAGAGTGAGAAATATACTCTTTACCCTCTAACTTTTTTCCACTAAGCTTAATTTTTTCTGCATTAATTACAACAACGTAATCACCACAATCAACGTGTGGAGTAAATGAAGGTTTATGTTTTCCTCTTAATATCTTAGCTACTTTTGATGAAAATCTTCCTAACACTTCATTGCTTGCATCAACTAATAGCCATTCCTTATTTACATTCTCTTTTTTTAAAGATTTTGTTTTAAAAATTTTTGAACTCAAAACATGTATTTTGGGCGACAAAACTACAATTTTTAATCAAAACAGCAAATGATTTGAAAAAAATATAAATCAAATTTCTAGTGGGCTACCAACCAGTTATCTCCGAAACCAATATCTACTTTTAGTGGTACATCCATTTCAATCACATTCTCCATATTATTGATAATAATTTTTTTCACAACATCTATTTCAGAAAAGTGAACATCAAATACAAGTTCATCATGTACTTGTAGTAACAATTTAGAGCTTAAAGATCTCTTTTCAAATTCATGGTCAATTTTAACCATAGAAAGTTTTATTATGTCAGCAGCACTCCCTTGAACGGGCGTATTAATTGCATTCCTCTCTGCTGATGATCTTAATATTGCATTCCTAGAATTAATTTCTGGCAGATACCTTTTCCTTTTTAAAATAGTTTCTACATAACCATTATCTCTTGCAAAAGATATCTGATCACTCATGTATTCTTTGAGCTTTGGATAAGATTTAAAATAGTTATTAATAATTTCTTTGGATTCGCTTCGAGTCAAATCTGTTTGATTACTAAGACCAAATGCTGAGACGCCATATATTATTCCAAAATTTACAATTTTAGCATTTCTTCTCTGTTCTTCATTAACATCATCAATGTTAACATTAAAAACGCGGGCAGCGGTACTTTTATGAATATCCTCATTATTAATGAATGCATTTTTCATATTCGAATCTCCACTCAAAAAAGCAATAATTCTTAATTCAACTTGAGAATAATCTGCACACAACAGAGTATGGTTTTTATCTTTTGGGATAAAAGATTTTCTAATTAGTTTTCCCCTTTCTGTTCTTACTGGAATGTTTTGTAGGTTAGGGTTAGTACTGCTAAGTCTACCAGTTGTTGTAAGCGTCTGATTAAATTCTGTGTGAATTTTATTTGATTTGGGATTAATTTGTTTGGGTAAACTATAGACATATGTGGTTAATAGTTTTTGCAAAGACCTCCATTCTAAAATTAGCCGTATAATTTCATGTCTTTTAGCAAGTTTAGAAAGCGTATCCTCTGAAGTTGAATATTGTCCAGTTTTTGTTTTTTTTGGATTTGATTCTAAAGCTAGTTTTTCAAAAAGAACTTCTCCAAGTTGTTTTGGAGATGCAATATTGAATTCTGTTTCACTAATGCTGTATATTTTAGTTTCGAGTTTATTAATTTCAAATTCAAAGATTTCCTTTATTTCCTTAATTAGATTTGAGTCTAGCTTGATTCCCTCAAACTCCATTTTCATCAAAACATATGATAATGGGTTTTCAATTTCCTCAAGAAGATCAATTAAGTTTTTTTGTTTTAAATCATTATAAATTTTTGAAAAGAGTTGCTCATAGTAGTATATATTATTTAAATTAAGATTTTCATCATTTGAATCAACATCTAAATTAAATTTTAAAATTGTATTAAAATCATTTCGGGATCCAGGCGATATTAAATATGATCCAATTTTTATGTCAAAAAAATTATTGATTTTAATTCCATAGGAATAAAGAACCTTGGACAATGATTTATGATTAAAAACGATTTTTTTTGTATCACTTTCAATAAAGTATTTAAATGAATTTAGCAGCTCCTCAGCTTTCTCTTTTTCTGCCTTAATGTAGTACACAGATGCTTTGCTCCAACAGAAAAACAAATAAATATCATTTTCATAATATTTTACATCAAAACTAAATATTTTCATTTTTTGAAGACTTTGTTTTAAAATAAGAATTCCAGTTTTTCCGCTAATTTGTTGAATTATAAAATCACCCTTAAATTCTACTTTAGATGTATTTTTCTCTTTAATCTCGTGATCATCTTTTTGTTTGAATAATTTAAAATAATTTTCCTTTAATCTTTTAAATTCTAACTCATCAAAGATTGAGATAACTTTCTCATTTGATGGTTTTGAAATTTTTAGATTTTCAAGATTATATTTAATTGGAACGCTGGTAATAATTGTAGCAAGTTTTTTTGAAAGCATTGCTAGATCATGATTACCCTCTACCTTTTCTTTTAACTTTCCTTTAAGCTTGTGGGTATTTTTATATAAGCCTTCTATTGATCCGTAATCTTTTAAGAATTTTTTTGCAGTTTTATCACCAACACCAGGAATACCAGGAATATTGTCAACTGAATCCCCCATCATTCCCAAATAATCAATCACTTTAATTGGTGAGTCAATTTCAAATTTTTTATTAATTTCTTGTACTCCCATAATTTCTATATCATTTCCAAATCTTGCTGGTTTGTAAAG
>CACLQX010000009.1 GCA_902609185.1 uncultured Bacteroidota bacterium
CGGTTCATTTATAAAAATATTAAAACACTGCTCATAGCTAGGTAATGAAATAGAGGTAAGGCATACTTCATAATTACCAGCACCAAGATTTCCTAACGACCATTTATTACCCAAGATGGATTCAGGGTTATGTGAAAATCCATCAGGACCATTTTTAACATGAATTGTAAACTTTAACCCTGGAATTTCGTCCTCTAATATTGATACACTCAACCTTCCATCGTCAGAGGATTTACAGGACTCATCATTTGATTGAAGAGAGAATGTATTTTGTGGGATTGGGTTAGGGTCACATACATCACCAATTCCATCATCATCTAAATCAGATTGATCAGGATTTGCGGTATCAGGACAATTATCATTTTCATTATATATACCATCGTTGTCAAAATCATCAGAAAGAATATCCAATGTTATATTGGCAGTGAGCGATTGACTGATACTTGTAGCGGTTATTTCAAGATTGTAAGAGCCTGAAACTTCTTCAGCTCCAACATTTATACTAACAACTAGTGTTCCATCTTGATTGATTGAAATTACATCACTGGGATTGTAAGATTCACTAGTGAGGGATGGTAAGTTAATAATATTAAAAGTAACTTCTTCATTAAAACCACCCTCAACTTCATAATTAATATCAAAAGTATCAGAATTTCCTTGTCCAATTTTTAAAACTTTCGGGTCAACATTTATAGAAAGGGAAGGTTCTAAAATAACTTCTTCATCGGTAAAAATACCAGAGTAAATTCCTAAACCATATGTAGCTGCAAATACCTTATAATCATCTCTCATGTCTAAATCGGTGATTCTTACATCACTCATTCCTGAATTAGCTCTCAACCAATCAGGTGAGTCAGAGTCAAAATTCTTCGTATACCATACCCCTAACTCAGTCCCAATTATAACTTCATTTTCTGAAAGTGGATTTTGCAATATACATCTTACAGGGATATCAGGAAGATTTCCTTCTTTCTCGGTCCATGATTCCCCACCATCCTGCGAATAGAAAACATTTTCTATACCATAGTTATGGAATGTTACAAAAATGTGATTTTCATCTTTTCCTAATTCAACATCAGAAATACTTCCTAAAAACTGACTGCCGGTAATGTTTGACCAATTTGCGGTTGAGTTTTCATTTGCATCAGCACTATCCGCATTAGTGACTTTGAAAACACTTCCAGCCTCGGTACCTACAAAAATTGTAGAACTATCAGTCGTGTGGGGAGAGACTTTTATGGCAGAAACGTTTCCATCTAAAGGACCTGTTAATATAATATTTGGCGCATTTGTATTTCTGTCAGCATCTTTAAAATCATCCCAACTGTGGTAAGCAATAATTCTGTTATTATTCCCTGATCTGTAGTTTGAATACACAACACCACGATTTGAATCTAGGTCTTGAACAGTTATAAAGTCACCATTAGTACTGCTTTCAGAATTTAATCTGAATGTCCTTGCACTGTCACCATTAAGATTGACTGCTTCAACAGCACGATTATAAACATAATTTGTTATGTAATATTTATTATTAATATTTTGAGAAAACATAGTGGCAGCTCCATCTCCACCTGAAACATCAATTGCGGTAGTATTTCTGTTTTCTCTATCAACTTGAAACATTGTTCCATTATCTTGAAGTCCACCAACAAATACATCTTGATTTGAACCAGTTTGTGATATTATTTTGGTTCTGGTTGCATTAATACTTCGATCAGTACCTCGTTGATTTGTGGAATGATTTTCAAACATTGTAGATGGTGCAACAGCAATTGTATAATATTGTGAGGTGTGATAATTGTAATTTCTGGAGCTTAAATTTGTTCCTTTGTTATCGCTAAAAAATATTCCTCCATCATTTCCAAATAAAATTTTATTAGGGTCTACACTTGATATAGTTGAACTATGTTGATCAGCATGAGCAAATTGCATTCCTGACATACCATACCAGTGGGAAATTTGTGTCCAAGGGTTACTTGAGCCAGATGTATTGCCGCCATTATCAGTTCTAAAAAGATCAATACCACCTACATATGCAACATTAGGATTTTCAGGGTCAGCTTTGATCATTAAATCGTAAAAGGATTGCCCTCTGGTAAAATCATCATCACTTATTCCATTGTCAATATCTGAAGGTAGTTCAATTCTTGTAACTGTACCTTCAAAAGCGTTGGGAGCCTTGAATATACCAACTGGGGGTGAGGATAAACCACCATTATCAGTTTCAATTTGACCCAGGACCCAAACAGTATTATTGGATGATATGTCAATCTCTGTTCTTCGACCGCTTCCAGCGTCTTCAGAGTCTGCGATTCCGTCTTCATTAGTATCTTCTGTAATTTGAAATTTCTTTTCAAATGAAGTTACATCTTGGTTGGCAAGAAAGACAGCACCACCGCCTTGACCTCTCCATTTTGTAGTTGATACCCAAACTCTTTCGTCCACTGGACTAATTTCAATATCAATCGGTTGAAGTAAAATATTGCTATTTTCTCCGTATAGAGGAATTCTTTCCCATGTCCACTCCTCATTTGCATTTTCTGTGCCTTTAAAAAAACCATAATCACTGTCACTTCCAAAGATTGTTCTGGAGGCATCTCTGTAGGATGACGTACCTGCAGCAACCAATACTTCAGACTTTCCTATTTGATCATTAAATCTTACTACAACATCATTTATGTAATAAGTACCAGGAACTATCCTATATCCCTGTATTTGAACACTTGATTTTTTTATTGACAAAGTTACATCACCAGAGTTTAGTAAGGACTTTAAATGATTTCCATCCGCACGGGAAATTAGAATAGAAGGAATATTTATCCAATCTACATCATAAGTGATTGGTGGATCTGCATTGGCACCAGGTGAGGTCATTGTTAAGACACCATCAGTCCAGTCAGGAGAGCCATTGTCTTGATTTATAACAATGACAAGTTTAGCACCAGCTTGAGTAGCAGCATAGCTTTTATCAGAAAAATAACATTCACCTCTATCAACAATTACTATTTTATCCTTTAGATCAGCAGCGTTTGAGAAGGTACCGCAACCAAGTATTGGATTACCAAGGATAGCTTGGGCAACAATTGGTTCTGATGGCACTGGTGGGCCATAATCTGCACTTCCATAATTATATGTTCTATTAGACGTAGGATTTATAATTTCTACTACATCTGGCTCACTAATAAATGTGGAGGGATTATCGGTATCTCCACCAAAGACTTTATTCCATGAATCGCCACCGTCTTTGGATTGCCATAAACCATTTCCTATTGCATCACCAGCGGTATATGATTCACCTGTTCCGGCATAAAATATTTGGGTATTATTAGGGTCATATGTTAATGACGAAACAGCTATGTTTTGAGGTATATTTTTAGTAACTAACGCCCACTCGGAATCTGGATTTGAAATATTAGTGTTTTTGAATATCCCACCACTAACACCTCCAGCAAAAACAGTTTCGTCTGTGGGGTCATTTGGATCAAACATAATTCCTTTTGTTCTACCACCAACATTTATTGGACCTCTTTGAATCCACTGCATTTCTTCATTTTCGCCTGGAACAGCCCCAAACCTGGAGCTAATCCTGTTACTTTGGTTTTTTAGTTGTTCTCTAAGCTGAAATAACTTTTCAGGTTCTGCTCTTCCTGTCAATGGGTTCATCGAAAGTTCAAGCATTTTTTCGTAGTAGGGATTTGGAGGTAGTTCTAATCCTTTTCTTATTTTTTTATCTAAGTTATTTGTTTTGCTAAGTGTTGATTTTTCTAGATTTTCTTGGTGAATAGCTCTTTTTTCATCATTTGATGTGTGTAAGTAATCAAATATGCTATAGAATAAGAAAAGCGTAAAAACGGTAAGAATTGTTTTGTTAGTTTTCAAGAATACAAATTTAAATTAAAATAAATATTTTACCTATCTATATTTATGCAAAATCAATGCCATATACAATTACAAACTCAATGCCAAACTAGACTGAAACCTTACCTTTTATGTGAGGGTGTGGATTGTAGTTTAAAATTTCAAAATCTTTAAACCTGAATTCAAATATACTGTTCACTCTTCGCTTGATATTGAGTGTTGGTAATTTTCTTGGAGATCTGGATAATTGTAATTCAATTTGGTCATAATGATTATTGTAAATGTGAGCATCGCCGAATGTATGTACAAAATCTCCAACATCAAGTTTGCAAACATGTGCAATCATGTGAGTAAAAAGCGCATAAGATGCTATGTTAAATGGCACACCAAGAAATATATCTGCACTTCTTTGGTAAAGTTGACAAGATAATTTTTTATTAGACACATAAAATTGAAAAAAGGCATGACATGGAGGTAAAGCTGCTTTTCCATTCATTATATTTTCACCAAAGCCTTTATTAGTATCCGGTAATACGCTTGGATTCCAAGCGGAAACTAACATCCTCCTGCTATTTGGATTATTTTTAATCAGTTCAATTAAATTTGAGATTTGATCAATTTTTTCATTGTTCCAATTTCTCCATTGCGACCCATATACAGGACCTAAATCTCCATTTTTGTCTGCCCATGCATCCCAAATTTTAACTCCATTTTCTTTCAAATATTTGATGTTAGTTTCTCCATTTATGAACCATAAGAGCTCGTAGATGATAGATTTTATATGCAGTTTTTTGGTTGTGATTAGGGGGAAACCGTCTTGTAGATTAAAACGCATCTGATAACCAAATACACTCTTGGTTCCTGTCCCTGTTCTATCTCCCTTTTCATCACCGTTTTCGACAACATGTTTTATAAGATCCAGATATTGTTTCACATCTGTAAAATTATGAAATGTGCAATAAGAAAAATTAAAAAAAAAAAAAAGATATTAACCAATTAACATGCCTGCAATAGTGGCAGATAGTAATGAGGCAAGAGCACCACCTATTAAAGCTTTAATACCAAGCTCCGAAAGTGTTTTTCTTTGGTTTGGTGCTAATGATCCGATACCACCAATTTGAATACCTATTGAAGAAAAATTCGCAAAACCACACAACATGTACGTGGCCATTATAACAGACTTTTGATATTTTAACGTGACGAGGTTTGAACTACTTTGAAAGTCGGCGAGTTGCATGTAAGCTATAAATTCATTAATGGAAAGTTTTATTCCTAATAGTTGTCCCATTGGCATAATATCAGCAGTTGCAATTCCTATTAGCCACATGAGAGGAGCAAATACAAATCCCATTATCGCTTCTAACGACAATGAGTCATAAATTGTGTTTTTCATTAATAACGAATTGATTCCAGTAACCTCCCCAAAACTCAAAAACAAGTAATTAACTAGCGCGATAAAAGCAATGAAGACCAAAACCATTGCACCTATATTTACTGCGAGTTTAATGCCCTCTATAGTTCCATTTGAAATTGCATCCAGAATATTAGATCCAGCATTATAGTTAGATATTTTGACATCACTTTCAATTTTTTCAGTTTGTGGATATAAAATTTTTGAAATTAAAATTGCACCGGGAGCTGCCATTACAGATGCCGTTAATAAATGCTTGGCAAATTCAACTTGTTTAGCTGGGTCATCACCACCTAAAAAAGCAATGTAAGCAGCTAAAACACCACCAGCAACAGTTGCCATTCCACCAACCATAACCAATAAAATTTCAGATTTGTTCATATTTGGAAGATATGCTTTAATCATTAATGGGGCTTCTGTCTGCCCAAGGAAAATATTTCCAATTACGGATAAACTTTCGGATCCTGATATTTTTAAAAATCTTGTGTAAAGCTTAGCAAAAAATTTTACTACTACTTGAATTACATTCAAATAAAAAAGAATCGAGGTAATCGCCGAAAAAAATATGACAGTGGGTAAAATCTCAAAAGCCCAAATGTAACTTGTTGAATTAGGTTTTAATAAGTCTCCAAAAACAAATAATGTTCCTTCTCTTGTAAAATCAATTAGTTTAACAAAAGCATAGCCTGCCCCTTCGAACAACTTTTGAACAAAACCAACTTTTAAAATTAAAATAGCAAGAACAATTTGTGAAAATAATGCGATAAAGACTGTTTTCCAGTTAATTTTTTTCTTGTTATTACTTAAAAAGTAAGAAATCAAAAGTATGGTAACAAGCCCTAATAATCCTCTTGAAAAGCTATCAAATGAAAAACCAGCGTTAGGTATATTCTGATCAATGGATGATAAAAAATTTAACATAAACTATTTCCTTGTATTTATTTCATCTCTCAACCTTGCTGCTAATTCGTAATTTTCAGCTTCAATTGCATTTTCAATTTTCTTATTAAGTTGTTTTTTACTGTATTTTTTAAAATCATCATGAAGATCATTTTTTATATTTTTTTTGGAAACTTCTTTTTTCAAAATTATTCCAGCCTTTTCCAAAATTTTATCATAAGTATAAATTGGAGAGTCAAACCTTAGTGCTAGTGCAATTGCATCCGAAGTTCTTGCATCTAGAATCTCTTCTACACTATCTCTCTCACATATTAGACTTGAATAAAAAATACCATCAACAAGTTTATGAATAATGACTTGTTTGATTTTAATTTCAAAATTTTTCGCAAACTTTTTAAACAAATCATGAGTTAGAGGGCGTGGTGGTTCAATATTTTTTTCCAATGCAATTGCAATGGATTGGGCCTCAAAACCTCCTATTACTATTGGTAGCTTTCTCTCACCATCATTTTCCTCAAGAATAAGTGCGTAAGCACCGTTTTGTGATTGACTATACGATATTCTATTTACCTTTAACTCAACTAAGCTCATGGATCATTAAATGATTACAGAAAGTTAATTATTTTCAGCTTGGAAAACCTTAAGTTTTTCATTTAATTTTGGGACAACATCAAACGCATCACCAACGATACCATAATCTGCAACTTTAAAGAACGGTGCCTCAGGGTCTGTATTAATTACAACTTTAACTTTTGAAGAACTGACACCCGCTAAATGTTGAATGGCACCAGAAATTCCTATTGCAATATAAAGATTGGTTGAAACTGGTTTTCCAGTTTGTCCTACATGCTCACTGTGGGGTCTCCATCCCAAATCAGAGACAGGCTTAGAGCATGCAGTTGCAGCATTAAGTGTTTTTGCCAAATCCTCAATTATATTCCAATTCTCAGGGCCTTTCATTCCCCTTCCTGCAGATACAACTATATCTGCATCTTCAATACTAACAGAGCCACTCGAAAGTTCAACAGACTCAAAAACAATTCCAGATTCAATGAAATCATTTTCAATGTTTTCGATAATTGGTTCAGATTTATTTTTGTTTACACCAAATGAGTTTTTGGAGATGCTTAAAATTTTGATATCAGAATTTATTTTGATATCACAAAAAGCTTTGTTAGAAAAGGTGCTTCTTTTTAAAATAAACGGGGATATGGAAGAGGGAATAGAAACAACATTAGAAATAAAAGCAGCATTGATTTTTACAGATAAGAGTGAAGCTAAATATTTACAATTGACACTGTCAGATATTATAATATTTTTAGCACCTGTACTTTTTGAAACATTAGAAATTAACTCAGCATAATTTTGAGCATTAAATAAATTTAACTTAGTTTGATTTATTGATAATATTTTATCAGGGCCAAACTCTTGGAGAGTTGAAATATTAGAACAATTAATTACAAGTGCAATTACCTCTAGCGAGAGTTTTTTTGACAATTCTTTAGCATATGATAGCAACTCAAATGAACTTTTTTTTATTGCATTTTCGTTAGATTCTATGTAGACTAATATGCTCATTCTAGATTACTTTTGCTTCATTATGTAAAAGATCAATTAGTTCATCCAAATTATCAGGTGATAATAATTTGATTTCTTTATGATTGTCAGGCTTTGAAAACGATATAGTATTTGTTTTAGTTTCCACTGTGTTGTCTTCAATAATTTCAAATGGCTTTGAACGAGCCTGCATTATTCCTCTCATATTAGGGATTTTTAAATCTGATTCTTCAACAAGCCCTTTTTGAGCTCCAATTATCAAAGGAAGTTTGCATGACAAGGTTTCAATTCCACCTTCAATTTCTCTTTTTATTTTTGCTTTATTTTCATTTATTTTTAGATCAACACAATTTGTTACATAATTAAAATGTAAAATTTCAGCAATAATTCCTGCAACCATTCCTCCATTATAATCAATTGATTCTCTTCCTGCAATGACCAAATCGTAATTGTGTTTTGATATATGATTAGACAATAATTTTGCTACTTGGTAGCTGTCAGTAGGTTCTTGATTAATTCTATACCCTCTATCTGCTCCAATAGCCAAAGCTTTTCTTAAAATTTGATCAGTATTTTCTAATCCAACCGAAATGACATCAATTTCTGCACCATCATTTTCTTTAAACCATACAGCTCTAGTTAATCCAAACTCATCGTTTGGATTAATAACATACTGAACTTGACTGCTGTCAAATTCAGTGTTATTATTTGTAAAATTTATTTTTGAAGTTGTTTCTGGAACACAACTTATACATACCAAAATTTTCATGAATATACCTAAATACAAAGATAATTAAAATCAATTTACTATGCACGCATAGTATTTGAAAAATTTTAAAATAAATATTCATATTTTTGTTAATAATGAGAGAAATTCAATTTAGAGAAGCCATTTGTGAGGCAATGTCTGAAGAAATGAGAAGAGACGAAACTATTTACCTCATGGGTGAAGAAGTTGCGGAATACAACGGTGCATACAAAGCATCGAAGGGAATGTTAGACGAATTTGGAGAATTGAGGGTCATAGATACACCAATAAGTGAATTAGGCTTTGCTGGAATAGGAGTTGGATCCACTATGACTGGTAATAGACCAATTATTGAGTTTATGACATTCAATTTTTCATTGGTAGGCATAGACCAAATAATAAATAACGCAGCTAAGATTAGACAAATGTCTGGTGGTCAGTTTCCATGTCCCATTGTTTTTCGTGGACCAACTGGCTCTGCTGGACAACTTGCAGCAACACATTCACAGGCATTTGACAATTGGTTTGCTAATTGCCCTGGTTTGAAGGTAATTGTACCATCCAATCCCTACGACGCAAAAGGTTTGTTGAAGTCAGCAATAAGAGACAATGACCCCATTATTTTTATGGAGTCTGAACAGATGTATGGGGACAAAGGAAATGTTCCGGAGGAAGAATATTTAATACCAATTGGACAGGCAGAAGTTAAAAAAGAAGGTAATGATGTTACAATTGTTTCTTTTGGAAAAATTATTAAAGAAGTATACAAAGCCTCAGACAAATTGAAGGAACAAAACATTGACTTAGAAATAATTGATCTTAGAACGATTCGACCACTTGATATAGATACAATCATAAATTCAGTCAAAAAAACAAACAGACTAGTGATAGTTGAAGAAGCTTGGCCATTTGGAAATGTTTCTACAGAAATATCGCATCAAATTCAAAACAAGTGTTTTGATTATTTGGATGCTCCGATTGAAAAATTAAATACAGCTGATACTCCAGCACCCTATTCACCTGTCTTACTTGCAGAATGGCTTCCTAACCAAAATGACATAATTAAGTCTGTCCATAAAGCACTATATCAAAAATAAATTCTATTTTTAAGCCCTAAATTTTAATAAGATGAATTTCAATCCAGTCTTTGTCCCAATCGCTTTGTCCATCGTAGGTTTAATATTTATGTTTTTTAAGGCCAGATGGGTAAAAAAACAAGACCCTGGTAATGAAAAAATGATTGCAATCAGTTCAGCCATAAAAAAAGGTGCACTCGCTTTTCTCAATGCGGAATATAGATTGTTATTTGTCTTTGTGATTGTTGCTTCGATTGCCTTATTTGTTATTTCAATTTTAGTTGAGACAACCAGTTGGATGATAATACCAGCATTTGTTGTCGGTGCTGTTTTTTCAGCTTTAGCTGGAAATATTGGAATGAGAATAGCAACAGATGCTAATAGTAGAACAACTCAAGCAGCAAGGTCAAGTTTACCTAAAGCTCTGGATATCGCCTTTGGGGGTGGTACTGTAATGGGGCTGGGTGTTGCTGGTTTAGCTGTTCTGGGCCTCAGTTTATTTTTTATGTTTTTTATGAACCAATTTATGTCTAGCGACAGCAATAACTTTTATTTGGATATGACTGTAGTCTTAGAGGCTTTAGCTGGTTTTTCACTTGGTGCAGAGTCAATTGCATTATTCGCAAGAGTTGGTGGTGGTATATATACAAAAGCTGCTGATGTTGGTGCTGATTTAGTTGGAAAAGTTGAGGCAGGAATACCCGAAGATGACCCAAGAAACCCTGCTACAATTGCTGATAATGTCGGAGATAACGTTGGGGATGTCGCTGGAATGGGCGCTGACTTATTTGGAAGTTATGTTGCAACTGTTTTGGCATCTATGGTTTTAGGAAACTATATTATTAAGGATATGACTGATTATGCACAACAGCAATTTGATGACCCATTTGGTGGTATTGGTCCGATTCTTCTACCACTATTTATTGCAGGTGTTGGAATTATCGCTTCAATTATCGGAACATTAGTCATCAAAATAAAAAATAACGATGCAAAAGAAGCTCAAGTTCAGAGCTCATTAAATTTAGGAAACTTGATATCGATATTGATCACTCTTGGATCATGTTGGGTTTTAATAGACTTACTACTTCCAGAAACCATTAACGGAATGAAGTTTTTTGGGGAGGGTACAAAAGACATACCAAGCATAAATATTTTTTACTCAACAATTGTTGGTTTAACCGTTGGTTATCTAATTTCTGCTTTTACCGAATACTATACAGCACTTGGTAAGAAGCCCGTTTTAAATATTGTCCAAAACTCATCAACAGGTGCTGCAACAAATATAATTGCTGGCCTTGCAACAGGTATGAAATCAACATTTTCATCTGTTATCTTGTTTGCAGTTGCAATTTGGGGTGCTTATGAACTTGGTGGTTTTTACGGTGTTGCGATTTCTGCATCAGCAATGATGGCAACAACTGCTATGCAATTGGCAATTGATGCATTTGGTCCAATATCTGATAACGCTGGTGGTGTTGCTGAAATGAGCGAGCTTCCAAAAGAAGTTAGAGAAAGAACAGACATATTAGACTCTGTTGGTAATACGACCGCTGCAACAGGAAAAGGATTTGCTATTGCCTCTGCTGCACTTACCGCGTTGGCTCTTTTTGCAGCATACGTTACATTCACTGGAATAGATGGAATCAATATTTTTAAAGCTGACGTACTTGCAGCACTTTTTATCGGCGGAATGATTCCAGTTATTTTTTCTGCTTTAGCAATGGAATCAGTTGGTAAAGCTGCAATGAAAATGGTTCAAGAGGTTAGACGACAGTTTAAAGAAATACCAGGAATTTTAGAGGGAAAAGCTAAGCCTGATTATGAGAAATGTGTTGAAATATCTACTAATGCAGCTTTGAGAGAAATGCTTTTGCCTGGTATTTTGACAATTGTAACACCCGTAATAATCGGGTTTATAATGGGTCCTGAATCTTTGGGAAGTTATATGGCAGGTGTTGCTGTATCAGGTGTTTTGTGGGCTATTTTCCAAAATAATGCTGGTGGAGCCTGGGATAATGCAAAAAAGTCTTTTGAAGCAGGAGTTGAAATAAATGGTAAAATTGAAAAAAAGGGCTCAGATGCTCATAAAGCCGCAGTTACAGGTGATACAGTTGGAGATCCTTTTAAAGACACCTCTGGTCCTTCGATGAATATACTCATTAAACTTACTTGTCTAGTAGGGCTTGTAATTGCCCCAATTTTAGGTGAACACGGTACCGAACAGTCAGTTCTTAATGATTTTAAAGACATTAGTAAAACTGTTGTTCTTGATGTTAATGAAGAAAAGCCTAGTGAGAGCATGCTAACCATCACTACAAAAACTAACGTGAATGGTTTATTTATTGAGAATACTGAAAAATGTTACGGTTCAAAAGCGGAACTACTTGTTAGAATCTCAGAGATAAAAGAGGAAAATTAAGATTTAAGCAATACTTTTTATTTTTTCATCAATCATTAATACAATTGATTCAAAATCAGCTTTATTTTCTACAAAATCTATATCGTTAACCTCAATTACTAGTAAGTTACTACTGTCATATTTTTCAATCCATGCTTCGTATCTTTCATTCAATCTACTCAAGTATTCAATGCTAATAGAGTTTTCATAATCCCTTCCTCTTTTGTGAATTTGATCTACAAGATTTGGAATATCACTTCTCAAATAAATTAATAAATCTGGATTTTTTATGTAGGTTTTAAGTGTTTTGAATATTGATTCGTAGTTTTTGAAATCTCGGTTGGTCATTAAACCCATTGATAATAAATTTGGAGCAAAAATATTAGCATCTTCATAAATCGTTCTGTCTTGTATTGTATCTTTTTCATTATTGGCACAATCTATCATTTGATTAAACCTGCTATTTAAAAAATATATCTGGAGGTTGAAAGACCATCTTTCCATTCTCTCATAAAAATCATCCAAATATGGGTTCTTTAGAACATCTTCATAATACGGTTCCCAGCCATAGTGCTTTGAAAGCATTTTTGTTAGAGTAGTTTTTCCAGCGCCAATATTTCCTGCTATAGCTAAATGCATGATTTTTGATTAATAATAAATGTAAAATATAAAATTGAAAAATTTTTAAACTTTTTAAGTTTTTTTCAGTCATAAAACTAATATCAAGAAATATGAAAAATTTCCTATCCATAATACTATTAATTCCAATCTTGTGTTTTTCGCAAGACTTTCAAGGAAAAGCATTCTACATGTCAAAAATATCTGTTGACAAATCTTGGATGGATAACCCAAGATTTGCATCAAGAAAAGGTTATATGAATGACATGATAAAAAGAAACACTGAAAAAGATTATGTATTGGAATTTAATTCGATAGAGTCTACTTACAAAGAAATTGAAAAGTTAGAAACTGAGGGTCAAGGTTTTAATTGGATGGCTAACTATATTGGTGAAAATATCGGAAAAATATACAAAAATGCCCAAGATAAGATTACTATAAATGAAACGGAGATGATGGGAAAATTCTTTTTGGTAACTGAAGATCTTGAAAATACAAAATGGAAAATGACAGGTGAATCTAAAAAGATTGGTCAATATACCTGTTATAAAGCTACATATGAAAAACAGGTTAAAGAAAAGGTATTTAGTTTTGGTTCATGGGATAATAATAAATCTGGCGGAAGACTTAAAACAGTTGAAGTAGTTGCTTGGTTTACACCCGAAATACCTGTATCTAGTGGACCGTCATGGTATCAAGGATTACCTGGTCTTATATTAGAGGTTAATGATGATAAAACAACTATACTTTGTACAAAAATTGTTATAAATCCAAATGAAAAAACCAAAATCAAGAGACCTAAAAAAGGTAAAGTTATTTCAAATCAGGACTTTGTTGTTTTGCAGGACGAAAAAAGAGTAGAAGCTAGAGAAATGTGGCAAAAAGCGAGGGAAAGAAGGCAATCGTCAACAGCAAGACTTCGCTAGATGAGATATTTATTTTTATTAATTTTTCCTCTCTTTTTATTTAGTCAGGTCAATTTAAGTGGAGAAATTAAAGATCAGACTGGATATCCAATTATGGGAGCTAACATAATAGCTGTAAACAATGAAACTCAAATTTTAGACGGATTTGGCATTTCAAACGACAATGGATATTTCAGTTTGAATCTTAAAAAAGATACAGAATTTAATATTAAAATCACATTTATTGGTTATAAACCAATTGAATTTAATATTTCACTAAGTGAGGATTTAGTTAGAGATTTTGATTTAGAAGAACAAGCTGAGGCATTGGATGAGATTGAATTGGTTTATGAAATGCCCGTGGAAATCAAAGGAGATACTATCGTATATAGCGCAGATGCCTTTAACACAGGAACTGAAAAAAAATTATCCGATGTCTTAGCAAACATGCCAGGAATTGAAGTTAATGAAGATGGAAGAATAGAGGTGGAGGGTCAAGAGGTAAGAAAAATACAAATAGAGGGTAAAGATTTTTTTGATGGTGACACAAAATTAGCTGCTCAAAATTTACCAGCTAAGGCAGTTGGAAAAGTTGAAGTACTAAGAAATTTTACAGAGGTTGGACAATTAAGAAGTGTTCAAAATAATGAAGATAATTTTGCTATTAATATCAGACTCAAGGATGGAAAAGATAAGTTTTGGTTTGGAGAGATTTTAGCTGGAACAGGACCAGATGATATTCATTTGATTGCCCCAAAAATATTTTACTATGATAAAAAATTTAATTTTAGTGTTCTCGGTAATTCAAATGATGTCGGGTCTCCAGCTTTAAGCAGACGAGATTTTTACAGGTTTTCGGGTGGATTTAATAACCTTAACTCAAGAGCTGGAACATCAATTAACATAAGCTCAGATTTAGCTGGTATAGGAAGCTTACAAAATAACAGGGCTAAGTTGATAGAATCCGAGTTTGGCGCAGCCAATTTTTCTGTCAATAATGACAAGGGGCTTGAAATTTCTGGATTTAGTGTTTTTACAACAGTCACTAATGATATTGAGGAACAAATCAAAAGAACTTATAATGCCACTGAGATTGAAGAAAATACCAGAGAATATTCCCTTCAAAAGAGTACACTCGAACTTTACAAGTTTAGTCTTGAGTACGAACCAAACGAAATTTTTCAGTTGGAATACAATATATTGTATAACAGCTCGGACCAGTCAGAAATTAATGATTTGACTTCAATTTATGGAAGATTGAATAATAGGGTTGAGGAAAACCTTGATTTAACTAGAACTCAAACTCCTAATGCTTTGAACCAGGAACTAAAAGTTTATTACACCCTTAATGATAATCACATATTTTCGTTCGAAGCCCAGCACTTGGACCAAACCGAAGATCCTGTTGGCAGAGCTGTGAGGGACAGGAACCCATTCTTATCATTAATCCCTTTTGACTCTAATGTTCAGAGATTTGATATTGCTCAATACAGATTTATTGAAACACAAAAACTTGAGGCCAAGCTTGACTATTTTTATTTAATTAATGATCAATCAAATCTTAACCTAAGCATTGGTTTCACCAATGTTGATCAAAATTACTTCTCAAACTTTAATCAGACTTTAAATGACGGTAGAAGAAAGCTTTTTGATGATGATCAGTTTAATAATGATGTAGATTTTAGTTTCAAGGACTTATATTTTGCCCTAAATTACAGAATTAGAACTGGGATATTTACAATTGACCCAGGTTTAACACTTCATTTTTATGATAACAACAACACCCAACTAGGCCAAACATATTCAAAAGACATTTCTGACATAAGACCAAACCTAAGAGTTAATATGCAGTTCAAGAAGAATGAAAATTTAAGGTTTACATATAGAAAAAATACTCAATTCACCGACGTTAATAATATTTCGGAGGGTTATGTTTTTAATAATTATAACAGCATATTTAGAGGAAATAGACAGTTGGAAGCGGCAATCGTAAATTCATATAATTTGAATTATAGAAGTATTAATCAATTTACTTTTACAAATATCTTTTCCAATATATCCTATTCCAAAAGAGAAAACTCTATTCAATCTCGAGCTGCAATAGATGGTATTAATTCAGTTAGAACAGCGGACAATTCAATATTTCCAAGGGAAACTTATTCCGCGAGGGCTAGATTAGATAAAAGGTTTAAAAATATAAAAATAAATTTGAGTGCAAACATAAGGTACAGTGAGTTCTCTAACATAATTAATGATGTGGTCAACAATGCTGAGAGCTTTAATCAAGATTATGAAGCAAGCCTAGAGACTAACTTTAGAGATAAGCCAAACTTTGAGATCGGATTAAAATACAACCTTAATAACTACAAGAATGCAAATATTGAGAACAAATTTGTAAGAGAAACACCATTTATGAGGACTGATGCATATTTTGGAAAAGGATTTGTTTTTACTGCCGAGTACAGTTATAATATGTATAAAAATCAAGACCAAGTATTAAATTATTTTAGGTTTCTTGATGCAGATATTTCTTATAACAAGGAAGGTTCAAAATGGGAGTATTCAGTTGGTGTCTCTAACTTGTTAAATGATACATCTACTAACAGAGATTCATTTAACCAGTTTTTCACACAAACTAGAAGCTATATCATCCAGCCTAGATATATTCTTTTTAAGTTGAAATATGATTTGACACTCTTTGGGGGAAAAGAGAAAAAGAACGATACAAATCAGAACAGGAACAGGAGAGGTAATTCTGGAGGTGGACGACTTAACTAATAATATTTTAGTTAATTAATTTTGAGATAACTAAATACTGTATTACATTTGGAATCATGTTAAAATATTTTTACAATAAAAACTCAGTTTATTTCTTTTACTACCAGTACAAGAACAGGATTTTTTGTTAGTAAATCTAAAAATTTAAGCAAGGAGTCCTGATAATCAGGACTTTTTTTTTTGATTATGTTAGTATCAATACAAGGTATCAAAGGCTCATATCATCACGATGTTGCTTGCGCATTATATGGTAAAGAAGTCAGTATTTTAGAATGTTTGTCATTTGATAAAATGGCAGAAAGCATATCCAACTCTGAGGCTCGGGTAGGTATTATGGCAATAGAAAACTCAATCGCAGGCTCTATAATACCAAACTATACAATTATTGATAAACTTAATTTAAAAATAATTGGTGAGTATTATATTAATATTAATCACAACCTTTTAGCCTATAAGGGAGTTAAAATATCTGATATTGAAAAAATATCATCTCATCCGATGGCACTTTTGCAGTGTAAGGATTACCTAAAAAAAACCAATAAAACCATAATCGAGGATGTCGATACTGCTCATGTAGCAAAATTGATCTCAGAAAAAAAATTAAAGAATGTAGCCGCAATTGCAAGTATAAGTGCATCAAAGATTTATGGACTAAATTTATTGGCTAGAAACATACAGTCTGTTGACTACAATCAAACTCGTTTTGTAATAATATCAAAAAAAGTTGATCAAAAAACTAAAGAAAAAGCTAATAAGGCATCCATAAAATTTGTTTTAAGTCACAGAAATGGAAGCCTTGCAAATGTTTTAAATATAATTTCAGATTATGAAATAAATCTCACCAAAATCCAAAGTGTTCCAATTATCGAATCTCCTTGGAAATATTCATTTTTTGTTGATTTAACTTTCCCAAGTCTGAAGAACTATAAAAAATGTTTCAATGACTTAAAATCTGTTTCAGAAGAACTTAAAGAATTTGGATTATATAATAATTTTAAAAAATGATTGAACCCGCAGAAAGATTAAATGACATTAAAGAATATTATTTTTCAACAAAGCTGAGGGAGATTAATGAACTTAATAAACAAGGTAAGAATATTATTAATATGGGAATTGGTAATCCTGATATACCACCACCTGAAAATGTAAATAAAGCATTAAAAACAGCTATTAAAGATGATGGTTCACATAAGTACCAACCTTACAAGGGTATCTCCGAATTAAGGGAAAGTATCTCAGACTTTTATAAAAAAAAGTATAATATAGTTTTAGATCCAAATGAAAACATCCTGCCCTTAATTGGTTCGAAAGAAGGAATTATGCATATTTCACTAGCATTTCTAAATAAAGGTGATAAAGTTTTAATTCCAAATCCAGGTTACCCTAGTTATAAATCAATTACAGAATTAGTTGGTGCAGAGCCTATATTTTACCCCCTGGTTGAAAAAAATAATTGGATGCCAGATTTAAATACTCTCAAAAAACTCGTTTCTGATGATTTAAAATTGATGTGGATTAACTACCCAAATATGCCAACTGGCATAAATGCTACTATCAAATTTTTTAAAAACATATACGAATTCGCAGTTTCAAATAATATACTTGTAATCAACGATAACCCTTATAGTTTTATTTTAAACGATAATCCACTAAGCTTTTTATCTGTCGATAGCAGCTTTGAATATTGTTTAGAACTTAATTCTTTGAGTAAATCCCATAATATGGCAGGTTGGCGAGTTGGCATGGTTAATGGTTCCAAAAATAATATTGATACCATTTTAAAAGTTAAATCCAATATTGATTCTGGGATGTATTATGGTATTCAAAAAGGTGCAATTCAAGCATTATCTATTGATAGTTCATGGTATGAATCCTCAAATCAAACTTATGCTAAAAGAAGAGAAATTGTTTACAATATTTGCAAAAAACTAAATTTGACTTTTGATAAAAATTCAACGGGAATGTTTGTATGGGCAAAAATTAAAAACTCAAAGATTTCATCAGTTGATTTTGTTAATAATTTATTATATGATAAAGATATTTTCATTACGCCTGGTTCAATATTCGGTAGTAATGGTGAGGGCTATGTTAGACTATCACTTTGTTTGAGCCATGAAAAATTAAATGAAGCTTTAATGAAATTATGATGAAAATTGGTATAGTTGGTATTGGTTTAATGGGGGGCTCTTTTGCCCTTGACTTTCGTTCCAAAAATAAAAATTCAATAATTTTTGGTTTAGACTCCAATAAAAAAAATTTAGATTATTCTATTAAAAATAAAATAGTAGATGAATTATTGTCAGATGAAAATTGTAGAAACCTAGATTTTCTTATTATTTCAGTACCTGTACATAATATTTCTAATATCGTAAAAAAATATCTAAATTCTATTTCAAAAAATACATTAGTAATTGATTTAGGATCAACGAAGAAAAGTATATGTGAGTCTTTGAAAAATCACCCAAAAAGAGATCAATTTTTAGCTACACACCCAATTGCTGGCACGGAAAATAGTGGTCCAAGGTCTATTGTCTCTGGTCTTTATTTTAATTCCATAAATATAATTTGTGAATCACATAAAACACGCTTAGACCTTTTAGAAAAAGCCCTAAAACTATTTAAAAGTTTTAAAATGAAAATTATTAAAATGGATCCCTCAGAGCACGATAAAAATGTTGCGTATTTATCACATTTGTCACATATTTCGTCCTTTATGCTAGCCAAAACTATCCTTGGAAAAAAATTATTGAAAAAAAATATTTTTGATCTTGCAGGCAGTGGTTTTGAATCAACTGTTAGACTGGCTAAAAGTTCACCAGAAACTTGGACCTCAATATTTAATGATAATAAATCAAACATTACCGAAGCATTGAATGAATATATTGATAACTTAAAAGACATAATGAGTTTGATAGAAAGTAACCAAAAAGATATTCTTTTTGATGATCTAAAAAAAATAAATTTAATAAGAGAAATTTTGTCAGGAATTAAAACAAAATAAAATGAATAATAATAAGAAACTCAGGAATTGGTTAGATGATTTTAATCTTGATCACCCACTAGTAATTGCTGGACCGTGTAGTGCAGAGACAGAATCCCAGGTATTGGCCATTGCTAATGAACTTAAAAATAGCGATGTCTCAATTTTTAGAGCTGGTATATGGAAGCCTAGAACACGACCGGGTAATTTCGAGGGTGTTGGATCAATTGGATTAAAATGGCTTCAAAAAGTAAAAAAGGAAACAGGGCTTTTGGTAACAACTGAAGTTGCTAATGCAAATCATGTTAAAATTGCTCTTGATCATGATATCGATGTTTTGTGGATTGGAGCTAGATCTACAGTGAGTCCATTCATAGTCCAAGAAATTGCTGATGCATTAAAAAATACAGATAAAATTGTTCTTTTGAAAAATCCTGTCAACCCTGATCTGTCCCTATGGTATGGAGGAATTGAAAGGTTATATACTGCCAACATCAAAAAACTAGGTGTGATACACCGTGGGTTTTCTACATATTCTAAGACAAAATTTAGAAATAATCCTGAATGGCAAATCCCAATTGAATTACAGAACAAGTTTCCTGATTTACCCTTGATATGTGATCCTTCTCATATCTGTGGAAGAAGAGATATTATTAAAGAAACATCACAAAAAGCTTTAGATTTAAACTTTGATGGTTTAATGATTGAAACTCACAATGATCCAGATAATGCTTGGAGTGATGCTGCACAACAAATAACACCAAAAACATTAATAAATCTGATGAAAGATTTGGTAATTAGAAAGGAATCTTTAGAAGAAAGAAGTTTTATTAATGAATTAGAAAACCTAAGAATTAAAATTGATAACGCGGATTCACAAATTTTAGATATACTTGGAAATAGAATGAAGGTTTCGGAAGAAATTGGTAAAATCAAGAAAAAACAAAATGTTGCGATTTTACAATCTGCTAGATGGAATGATATTTTAGAAAAAATGATATCGGACGGTAAAGAAAAGGAGCTAAGTGAGGATTTTATTTTGAAAATATTTAAAGCTATACATCAGGAATCAATAAACCATCAAGAAAAAATTCTCAAAGATTGATGCAGGGTATAGTTTACAAGTCAACGGGGAGTTGGTATATTGTAAAAGATCAACAAAATAATTTTATTGAATGTAAACTGGCGGGAAAACTCAGAAATTCTGAGTCAAAATCAACAAACCCCGTGTGCACTGGTGATCATGTAACAGTTAAAATTGATAACAATAAAACACCTATTATTGAAGCTGTCAATGATAGAAAAAACTATATTATAAGGAAATCAGTTAAACTCTCAAAACAATACCAAATAATAGCTTCAAATATTGATTTATGTTTTTTGATAATAACCATTTCAAGACCACAAACATCTAAAATGTTTATTGACAGATTTTTGGCCTCAAATTTTGCATATAATATAGATACATGTTTATTGTTTAATAAAATTGATGATATTGATACTTATGAAAGAATCGAATTAGATGAATTATTTGATTTGTATAGTAATATTGGTTATAAATGTTTAAAAATTTCAGGAAAAAAATTATTAAACCTTAATCATGTAAAAAATGAAATGAAAAATAAAATCTGTGTATTTAATGGTCATAGTGGGTCTGGAAAGTCAACTCTATTAAATTCAATAGATAGTTCATTAAATATCAAAACAGCTCCAATCTCAAGTTCAAATTTAACAGGGCAACATACTACTACTTTTTCCAAAATGTTCGATTTGAAAAATGGATCAAAAATAATTGATACACCAGGTATAAAAGGGTTTGGACTATATGATTTTGATAAAGCTCAGCTTAGAGATTGTTTTATGGAATTTTTAAATTTCAATGATTGTAAGTATAATGATTGTTTACACAAAGATGAACCTGGCTGTAATATAAAGTTAGCAGTTGAGAAAGGTTTTATTTCAAAAAGCAGATATCAAAATTATCTTGAACTTTTATCTGAGTTAAAAACTAATTAATTTATAATGAAAGTAGTCGTACAAAGGGTAATTAGTGCTCAGCTCCTCGTTGATAATAAGTTTTACTCAAAAATTGGAAACGGCTTAGTGGTATTAGTTGCTGTTTCTAAGTATGATACAATAGAGGATATAAATTGGATTGCCAACAAATTGGTGAATTTGAGAATATTTAGCGATGAAAATAATCAAATGAATTTTTCTGTTAGTGACGTTGCTGGGGATATTATGATTATCAGTCAGTTTACATTATATGCATCAACAAAGAGGGGTAATAGGCCATCATTTATTGAATCAGCTAGTGGACATTTTGCAGAAAAATTATATTTAGAATTTATAAATGTGATGAACAGAATTTATAATTTTGAAGTTAAAACTGGTAAATTTGGTACTAATATGAATATAATTTTAAATAATGATGGACCAGTAACCATCGTTATTGATTCAAAGGCTAAGGAATAGTATGGACTTGAAAAACTTACAGGTAGTTGTGGACAAATGGATTAAAAAACATGGTGTCAGATATTTTGATGAACTGACTAACATGGCTCAGTTGACTGAGGAAGTAGGAGAGGTTGCAAGAGTTATTTCCCGAAGATATGGAGAACAGTCGTTTAAGGAAAATGAGGAGATGTATGATTTGGGTGAAGAGCTTTCAGATGTTTTATTTGTTTTAATTTGTATAGCAAATCAAACTGGTGTTGACTTAGAGTCATCATTTATTAAAAAATTAGAGGAAAAAACAACACGTGATAAAACTAGACACAAGGATAACCCCAAACTAAATTGAACAGAGTAAAAATATCCGGCTTTAATATAAAATCATCCAAAAAGATTTTTATTTCTGGATCCAAAAGTGAATCAAATAGGGTTTTAATCCTGAAATCGTTGTTTAGTAGTGATTTAACAATTAATAACTTATCAACCTCAGACGATACAAAATATCTGTTAAAAGCGCTAGCAAGTAATGACAAAATAATTAATATTAATCATGCAGGTACTGCAATGAGATTTTTAGCCTCACTTTTTTCAGTAGCAAATAAAAAAGATATAATATTGACTGGCTCCAATCGAATGAAAGAGAGACCAATAGGAGAACTTGTAGAATCATTGAAAAGTTTAGGAGCAAATATTACATACGAAGATAAATTTGGTTATCCTCCGTTAAGATTTAATGGTTTTATTCAAAAAAATAATTTAATTAAACTAAGATCTGATATAAGTAGTCAATTTATTTCTTCTTTAATGATGGTTGCTCCAGTTCTTGATCGTGGCTTACGAATAAAATTAATTGGTAAAATTTTTTCAAAACCTTATATATTATTAACTAGTTCAATAATGAAAAAGTTTGGTTTAAATTGTATTATTGAAGGTGATGAAATTGAAATAAAACCCCAAAAAAAAATATCAATTAAAAATTATAATATAGAATCTGATTGGAGCTCTGCTTCATACCTGTACTCCATAGTAGCTTTGTCTGGTGTTCAGATAAACCTATCATCATACAAATCCAATAGTTTTCAAGGTGATAGTATTTTATCTAAACTTTATCAGAATTTTGGAGTTGAAACCTATTTTGAAAATGAAGAAATTATTTTAAAAAAATCTAAAAAACAAAAAATTAATATTGAACTGAACCTAATAGAAAATCCTGATTTAGCTCAAACAATAATAGTTACTAGTCTGGGTTTATCAGTTCCTACAAAACTAACTGGGCTAAATACATTAAAGATTAAAGAAACAGATCGGCTAAAAGCTTTAAAAACTGAAATTTCTAAATTTAATGTAGATGTTGTGGTTGATGATGAATCTATTGAAATCAAAAACATTCCTAAAAAACTACCCAAAAACATTGAAATAGATACTTATGATGATCATAGAATGGCATTGGCATTTTCTCCGTTGTCAGTTTTGGTTGAATTGATAATTAATGATAGCAATGTTATATCAAAATCATTTCCAGAATATTGGACTATATTGAAAAATCTAAATTTCAAAATACAATTTATTAATTAATTGCTTTTTTTCTTGACAACCCCCTTTTCAAGAATGTATATTTACGAACTTAAATTTACATATGAAACTATCTAACTTTACCTATGAGCTACCCAGTAATTTATTGGCAGAATACCCTTCGGATCAGCGTGACGAATCCAAATTGATGGTCCTGGACAGAAAAAATAAAAAAATTGAACACAAAACTTTCAAGGACTTAATAGGATATTTTGATGATGGTGATGTTTTTGTACTTAATAACACAAAAGTTTTTCCAGCTCGTTTGATGGGAAATAAAGAGAAAACAGGAGCAAGTATTGAAGTTTTTCTTTTAAGAGAATTAAGTCAAGAACAACGACTTTGGGATGTGTTAGTTGATCCTGCTAGAAAAATAAGAATTGGAAATAAACTATACTTCGGAGATGATGATAGCCTTGTGGCTGAAGTAATTGATAATACCACATCAAGAGGGAGAACACTTCGCTTTTTATATGATGGTTCTTATGACGATTTTAGATCTAAGCTCATAGACCTTGGTCAAACACCATTGCCTAAATATATTAAAAGGGATGAAGAAGAGTTTGATAAAGATAGATATCAAACAATATATGCAAAACATGAAGGGGCAGTTGCTGCACCAACAGCCGGTTTACATTTTTCAAAACACTTACTAAAAAGATTGCAAATTAAGGGTATTGATTTAGCTGAAATAACATTACACGTTGGCTTGGGGACCTTTAATCCAGTTGAGGTTGAGGATTTATCAAAACATAAAATGGACTCAGAGGAATTATTCATTGATATAAGTGCATCAAATTGTGTAAATAAAGCACTTAAAAATAAAAATAAAATCTGTGCTGTGGGAACCACTGTAATGAGAGGTCTTGAATCATCAGTGTCATCCATGGGTACTTTGAACCCCTATGCTGGGTGGACCCACAAATTTATATTTCCACCTTACAAGTTCAGTATTGCAGATTCATTAATTACTAATTTTCATATGCCAAAATCAACTTTGTTAATGATGGTTTCAGCTTTCTGTGGTCATGATTTCATGATGGAAGCTTACTCTGAAGCTATTAAAAATAAATATAGATTTTATTCATATGGCGATGCAATGTTGATAATTTAATATGCATATAAGCTCTGACATAAGATCTTTAGATATAAAAAAATTAGAAAAAATTTTATTAAAACAAAATTTTAGAAAGTACAGAGCAAATCAGATTAATGATTGGTTAACAAAAGGAAGTGTCAGTTCTTTTGAAGAGATGAAAAATTTACCCAAAGATTTAATTTCATTTTTAAATTCCAGATTTATCATAAATAATGTTGATATTAAATTGATTAAAAAAAGTAAGGATGGAACAGTTAAGTTTTTGATTTCCCTTTGTGATAAAAATATTATTGAGGCTGTATTAATTCCGACTGAAAAAAGAATTACTGCCTGCATCTCTAGTCAGGTTGGTTGTAGTTTAGATTGTGATTTTTGTGCAACTGCAAAAATTAGGAGAATGAGAAACCTTAATTTTTATGAAATTTTTGATCAGATAATGATTTTGAATGCTGAATCTTTCAAACTATTTGCTAGATCAATATCAAACATTGTCTTTATGGGTATGGGTGAACCTTTGTTAAATTATAAAAATGTTATAAAAGCTATTGAAATGATTTGCTCTAAAAAAGGATTAGGAATTTCAAAAAAGAAAATCACTGTTTCTACATCTGGAATATCAAAAATTATTAAACTCTTAGCTGACCAAAATGTAAAATTTAATTTAGCAGTTTCACTTCATTCAGCAATAGAAAAAACAAGAAATGATATTATGCCTTTTTCAAAAGACTTTCCACTATTGGAACTGTTGGACAGTTTAAATTATTGGTACAAAAAAACAAAATCAAAAATCACAATTGAATATTTAGTTTGGCAAGCTATTAATGATAATATGCAACACATAAATAGTTTAGTGGAATTTTGTGTAAAAGTTCCATCAAAAGTTAATTTAATCGAATTCAATGAAATTGGAAATTTAAAGTTTA
>CACLQX010000010.1 GCA_902609185.1 uncultured Bacteroidota bacterium
GAAGAGTAATCCCTCAGAGGCAGGTGCCTCACCATATGCATATATAAAGTTATTTTTATTTTTTTGGAATGACTGACCAACAACTGCTGAAACAAAATGGTCTGTTCCAAATGTTTTGTTGTATTCCAATCTATTAATCGTAGACCATGTAAATCTTCTTGAATTGTCTTGCCATGCTTGACCTCCTCTACTAACACCATCACCTTCGATTGCATTTCGGTAGTTGTGATCATTACTAAGTACAAAATCAATAGCGACAGTCGATTTAAGAGATAAACCATCAACAGGAAGATCTATCTTAACAGAGCTGTTTGATATTGCTCTTGTTACATCGCTTTTATATATATTATTTTCAACAAGATATAAGGTGTGGTGCATAGAAGCTGGATGAGGCACAAGAAATGATCCATCAGGATTAAACGCTGCATGAACCATGGGCATAAAGAATTTTGTTAATACTGGATTACCAAAATACCCGCTTCCCTCTAATTGACCCAACTGAACTCCATTTGAAACTCTGTTTGATGTTTGAAGTGTAACATTTTTAAATTTTCTTGTGTAAGCAAATGAACCACTAACAGATTCAAATTCAGATCCTACGTTTGTTCCTTCAGCTTGCTTGTAACCTAGAGATATTCTAAAGTTTTGAGATGCATCACCACCGGATGCGGAAATGTCATAGCTTTGAGTTGGAGCATCACGATTTCTTAACAATTCTTCCCAATCTGTATCAACTCTTCCTCTTTCATCCCATCCCCTGAAGTCAGATCTTACATTCAATAAGTAATTGTATGCAGCATCTTGTGAGTAACCAAGATCATTAACCATTGCTTCTGCGCCTAGTTCAAGTCTTTGAGCTCCTGTAAGCATTTCTCTTCCTTCGGTTGCAAAGTTTTGGAATCCATACATTGAACTTACATTGTATGTAACTTTTCCAGCAGTACCTTTTTTAGTTGTAATTACGATAACACCATTACTTCCTCTATTTCCATAAACAGACGTAGAAGAGGCATCCTTTAAAACAGTAATTGATTCGATGTCATTGGTGTTGATCATAGACAATATGCCCAAACTCGGTGAGGCTCCATATCCATAAGAACCATTTTGAATTGGGACACCATCTACAACAAAAAGAGGCGCATTGTTTCCGGTGATTGAACTTTCACCACGAATTCTGATTTGTGATGATGTTCCTGGACTACCTGAGATACCTACAATTCTCAAACCAGCAACACGACCATTTAAGGCCTGATCTGGGGAGACAAAAGATAGATTCTCTAAGTATTCTTCTCCGACTGTAACTGTACTTGCGACAGATCTCTGTCTTTCTTGTGTCCCAATACCAGTTACGATAACTTCATCTAATGCAGTACTACTTTCTAGACTAACGTCAACAGTTGATGAAGAACCAACCGTTACTGATTGATTAACATAACCGACGTAACTGAAAATAAGCACATCACCTTCAGAAGCACTAATTGAGTAATTACCATCAAAATCTGTGGTAACACCAATCGATGTTCCTTGCACAACAACAGTGGCTCCTGGTAAAGGCAACCCATCAGAATCAGAAACAACTCCAGAAACTGTGTCTTGCGCAAAACCGACTAGCCCAGTCATTAAAAGTAACAAGGAAAAAAGGTTTACTAATTTTTTCATTTATTTTATAATTATAGTTGAAGTAGTAAATATGTTAAATTTTTGTTAACAAAACAAGTTTTTTTACTTAAAAAGAGACAACTTGTATTTTTTATGAATTCTTAGTTTTTTTTAAGAAAAAACAACATAATCTATAAAATTATGCACAAAAAATTTAAGAAATGTTATTAATTAAAGTTTTACAGATAAAATTTGCAAAAAAATCACTAAATTTTAATGTTTGAAAACTGGATACTTTAAACAAATTGAAGACAACTCAACGCTTGGTTATGTTTCAATCTCTCTATATCCCTCAAAAAACAAAAATGTTTTATATGAATTTAAATCACTTGCTCCAAATTGGAAATTGTTAGAAAAGTATAAATCTAAACAACTTTCAGATTCTGACTTTGAAAAAGAATATTTAGAACAGCTAAATAATTTGGATGCAAAGACTATATTTGAACAAATAAATTTTTTGACCGGTGATAAGGAACCAATATTGATGACAAATGGAAACAAGTCCTCATTTTGTCATAGACACATTTTTGCTAGTTGGCTGGAAGAAAAGCTTGGAGTTGAAATTGAGGAATTTAAAACAGGTATAGTTACTAGGTCAAAAGGATATATGAAAAAAATAACACAAAAACGTCTTTTCGAAAATGAATAATAAATTTTTTTTAATATTTCTTTTTTTTATTGCTTGTAGCGATGGAAATAATAGTGATACAATTGATAACAATCCCCCCAAAGAATTAAGATCTGAGGTTATTGTTGAAAATAAAGTTTTTAAAGTTTCGTATAACGAATTCAAAGAACAAGCTAATTGGCTCGAATATGAGGTCAGACAAATCACAAAAGCTTGTGATCGTGCTGGAATGAATTGGTATACAGAGGCAAATGTTCATACATCAGATGAGGCAGATTACAGAAATAATGAGTGGGACAGGGCTCATCTAGCTCCAGCAGGTGCATTTACAGACTCATGTGAAAATTTATATCAAACATTTTCTTTTTTGAATTGTACTTTACAGCTTGACGTTTTAAATCAAGGTGAATGGGCTCAGCTAGAATCACAAGTTAGATCATGGGCAAATCAGTATGGTACACTTGATGTAAGAATTGAACTTGCTTTTTCTGATAATAGTTTGGTTCTAGACACAGGTGCGACTGTTCCTGATGGATACTATAAATTTATAACATTTCCTGACGATTCAGAAAGATGTTTTTATTTTGAAAATTTACCAACAAATATGAACTGGGATCAATATGAAATTACTTGTAATTAAGTTTTTTTAATATTGATTTTCTTCCAATTTTTTTCATAATTACATCATTCTTTATATTCCATGCTCTGGCAGGAGAAAAATTTCTTCCATACAGAATTATTTGTATGTGTAATTTATTCCAAAGAATTTTGGGGAATAATCTTTTTGCGTCTTGTTCAGTTCTTTTTACGCTTTTTCCATTTGAAAATCCCCAACGATACATTAGTCTTTGAATATGAGTGTCAACAGGAAATGCAGGAGTTCCAAAAGCTTGGGAAACGACCACGCTTGCTGTTTTATGTCCGACAGAGGGTAATTTTTCAAGCTCATTAATATCATTTGGTACTTTACCATTAAATTTTTCTATTAAAATTTTTGATAATCCATAAATACCTTTTGACTTCATTGGAGATAATCCTACTGGTTTGATTATACTTCTTATTTCCTCAACAGAAAGCTTAACCATATCATAAGGGTTGTCAGCTTTTTCAAAAAGTTTAGGTGTTATTTTGTTTACCCCTTTATCTGTACTTTGTGCAGAAAGAAGGACGGCAATTAATAACGTGTAAGGATCTTTGTGATCAAGTGGTATATGAATTTTAGGATATAGATCCTCTAGGGTTTTTATTACAAATTTTACTTTTTCTTTTTTTGTCATTTTAGTAAATTTATTCATAAAATTTAAAATAATGAATACATTAAAAGTGGGTGATAAAATTCCAAAATTTGAATGTTTGGATGATAAAGGAAATACAGTGAAAAGTGAAAACTTTAAGGGTAATAAACTTGTAGTTTTCTTTTACCCAAGAGCAAACACACCTGGATGTACTGCAGAAGCATGTAATATTTCTGAAAACTATGACAAATTAATTAATGCTGGTTATGATATTATTGGTGTTAGTGGAGACAAGGTAAAAACTCAAAATAATTTTTCTACAAAATACGGTTTTCAATACCCATTACTTGCCGATGAAAATAAAAATATAATTAAGTTATTTGGGGTTTGGGGTCCAAAAAAGTTTAGAGGAAAAGAATACGAAGGTATCCATAGAAAAACATTTGTTTTTGATGAAGATTGTATTGTCACTCATGTATTTGAAAAGGTAGATACAAAAAATCACGCTGATCAAATATTATCTTTGTAATTCTTTAAGACCGAAAAGTTTTTTTTCTTTGATAAGGTCAGAAACATTTTCTGGTAGACTGTTTTCCCAACCTTTTTCATTAGACTGTATTTTTTTTAAAACATCTGAGGAGAATATTGACAAGTAGGACTGATTATAGTCTGATATGTCGATAATCCTAGTATTTTTTATAAAGTATTTGTATAAATTTTTCATGCTTTTTGAGACTATTAACTTAGAACTGTTAATTATTTTATTTTTCCTAAGCATAGGATAAAGAAAAATTGTGATATTTTTTGTGAATAATTTTGAGAAAGCTTCTAAAATTCCACCGTCCAATTTTGTATAGTAACTTTCATCAAAAACCTTGATCAAATTATCTACACCCATAGTAAGAAAAACTTTTTTGTCAGTATACTTAGAGAAATATTCAGATAATTTATAATATTCTTGAAAATTAGTGATCATAACAGTCTTTCCCATAGAACATAGTAGTTTTGCTCTATCTAAAAAATCTTGCTCGTCTAATTTTCCCTGAGCTGTAAGGTTTGATAATGTTATTTCAAAAATTGAGATTGTATTTTTTTCATTTAATTCTTTGTCTTTCATTATCATCTTTAAAGACTTTTCATACATGTCCTCATTAACTTTTGTAACGGGTCTGAAACTACCTCTTATTGTTAATATGTTTTTTTTATATAATTCGGCGGCAGGTAAAATATTTTTTCCATCGGGACCAAACATTACTGCCTGTGTCATTCCATTTTTAATTAGTTCAAGGCTTAAAAGCCTATTATCTACGTCTTTAAAAAGTGGACCAGAAAAATTAATCGTATCAATTTCGACAGTTGTTGGATCTACGTGATCATACAAATATTTTATCAAGGACCTAGGCTTATTATGCTTATAATAAGCACCATATATCAAATTTACACCCATCAATCCAAGAATTTCTTGTTGTGCTTTAACCTCTGGTAAACGAAACCTTACATGCAATTTTATTTCACTGTATTCAGAATTACTTTCTGTTTGGAATTTAATCCCCATCCAACCATGCCCTTTATATTTTTTGGCAAAATCTATAGTAGCTACGGTATTTGCAAAAGAAAAAAACATTTTTTCGGTATGAACAGATCTGTCGACTCTGGATTCTAACAAATTAATTTCGTGATTTAACATTTTGGTGAGTCTGGATTGCGTAACGTAGCGAAGGTCATTTTCAATTCCATAAATTGCATCGCTGAATCCCTTATCATAGGCACTCATTGTTTTCGCTATTGTTCCGGATGCTCCTCCGGCACGAAAAAAATGTCTTGCGACTTCCTGCCCAGCACCAATCTCAGAAAATGTACCATAAATATTTTCATTTAAGTTGATTCTCAGAGATTTGTCTTTGGTTGATAAAAGATTTTCAAATTCTTTATCACCCTTTAATTTTACAACCATTAACCTAGTTATTTTTTACAAATTTAATAACTATTGCTTATTACTCGTAATAAAAAAATTAAATTTGACTACATAATGAGAATTATTTTTTTAGGGACAGGTACGAGTACTGGAATACCATCAATCGGTTTAAATTATCCTGTGTGCTCTAGTGAAGATTTTAGAGACAAAAGGTTAAGATCATCAATTTTAATGACATATAATGAAAAAAATATCATATTTGATTGTGGTCCGGATTTTAGACAACAACTTCTAACTAATAATATCAATAAAGTTGACTCAATACTTTTTACCCATGAGCATGCTGATCACACTGCTGGTTTAGATGATGTTAGACCTATTTCCTTTAAAAATGGTAAAATTCCTATTTACGCTCACAAAAGAGTTTTAGAAAATTTAAAACAACGCTTCTTGTATCTATTTGAAAAGCAAAATAACTATCCCGGTGATATACATTTAATGACAAATGAGGTAAAAGAAAACAAAAAATTTAATCTTTACGATTTTACTGTAATACCGATTTCGTATTCCCATCATAAGCTTCAGGTTTTTGGATACAGAATTAATCAATTTGCTTACATAACCGATTTAAAAAAAATTGATGATAAGGAAAAAAATAAACTACTAAATCTTGACTGTTTAATTTTAAATGCCTTAAGGCACGATGAACATTATTCACATATAAATCTTAGGCAAGCACTACAAATTATCCAAGATATAAAGCCAAAAAAAGCGTATTTGACTCATATAGCACCTCAAATGGGTTTTCATAGTGATACAGAAAAGTTACTTCCAAAATCAGTATTTCTAGCGTATGATGGATTGGAAATTGAAATTTAAATTTTTTCTTTTAACCAAATAATTAAGGATTTTAAATTTTTTTCATTTATTCCGTGACCTTGATCATAACTCTCAAATGTAAAGTCAATGTCTTTTGATCTATAAAAGTTTAATGATTCGCGAGAAATGTGATAGTCGATCATGTTATCATTTGTTCCGTGAGATATATAAATATTAGTTTTTGGTTTGAAATCAGCTCTTTTCATTATTTTTTCATCGATAACCCCGCTAAGTGCCATAATATTTTTAATTTTTCCAGGGTATGAATATGAAATTGCGTGTGATAATATTGCACCTTGACTGAAACCAATTAATGTAATATTGTCTGAATCAATATTTGGATATTTAATTATTTCATCAATAAATTTAGATAATTCATCTCTGATTTTCTTTGCTCCTTCATGATCATAAAATTTATTGTTAGCATCTACATAGATATCATACCAGGCATATGAATTATTAAACAGTTCTATTGGCCCTCGTAGTGAGATTATGTAAGCTTCTTTAGGTAAATAATCAATCAACGAAAACAGGTCCTTTTCATTACTTCCGTAGCCATGAATAAGTATTATTAAAGGAGACTCAATGTCTTTAGATTTTCTGTCGATAAAAAAAAACTTACTCATCAATAACTACAGACCCATTATTAATTATTCCTAAAACCTTTCCATTGATTTCAGAATTTATAAATGATGCATTTTTCGACTTTGATCTAACATCATGCTTTGAAAATGTGTATTTATGTTTGGGGTTAAAAAGTGTTATTGATGCTTTTGATCCTTCATCAATAGTTTCTGAATTTATTCCAAAGAAATCTTTTTTTCTTGTAAGAATATCAATTACTTCTTCGGTTTTATAAAGAGAGTTTAACGCTCCAAAAATTGATTCTAAACCGGTAGCTCCAAAGAGTGAATTTTTAAAATCTGTCTTTTTATTATCGATATCAATTGGAGCATGGTCTGAAGTTACAAAATCAATAGTTCCATCTAAAACTGCTTTAACTAAAACTATTCTGTCTTTTTCTGACCTGAGTGGGGGAAGAACCTTAAATCTGGTGTCAAAATTTATTAATTTTTTTTCATTAAAGAATAAATTATTTATTGAAACACTTGTAATAATTTTCAGTCCCTTAAGTTTAGCTTTTCTTATTAATTCTACAGATTTACTACTCGAAATTGTTGGAATAAAAAGTTTACCCCCTGTATATTCTAAAATTTTTAAATCACGCTCTAATATTATTTCTTCCGATAATGATGGTATACCCTCCAAACCATAAAGAGTGCTTATTTCTCCTTCATTTACTTGACCATCATTACAAATTGATTTTTCGAATGGGAATGTCATGATTAGGCCATTAAAATGTTGGACATATTGTAAAGCTATTTTTAATAGATTGGGATCTCTTACTGACATTTTGTAATCATAAAAACCAACTGCGCCACTTTGATACATTTCCCAAAGTTCAGCCAATTCATTGCCACCACTACTCAGGGTCAAGGCACCAAGGGGATGAATTTCGACTGCACTATTTTTGTTTTTATTTTTTACATATGTAATGTCTGATTTAGAGTCAATAACTGGTAATGTATTTGAATTCAAAATAATGTCTGTGAAACCAGATAGACATGCAGTTCTTGATCCATTTTCAATTGTTTCTCTTTCCTCAAGACCAGGTTCTCCAAAAGAAACTCCTGTATCAAGCCAACCCTGCGAAACATGCAGGTTTTTAATGCTAATCTCCTTGACGGATCTTTTTATAATTCTATCAGAAATTTCCTGAATTATTCCCTTATTAATAAAAATATCTTTCGTTTTGCCATTGAATTTACTGCTGGCATCGATGATTTTTGCAGACTTGATTAATATTGACATAAAGAAGTCAATTTCTCGCAAATATAATTTTTATTTTAAAAACTTTCATAACGACCTAGTCCAAAAAGTGCAAAATCATACTTTATTGGGTCTTTTGAATCAAATATTCTGAGATTTTTGTCAAGTTCTCGTAATGCAATTATATCATCATTTTTACGCTTAATTAAGTTTAATTTTCTAGCTACTTTTCCCGTATGAACATCTAGTGGACAGGACAGTGATGATGGTGATATTTTTTTCCATATACCAAAATCAACAATTTTATCGTTTCTTACCATCCATCTTAAAAACATGTTCAGTCTCTTACATGATGAACCCTTGCTTGGATTTGAAATATGTTTTTCAACTCTTTTTTCATGTATTAACGAAAAAAAAATTGATCTAAAATGTTCAATATTTCTAAAATTATTTTTGTCTTCATATTTCGAAAAAACTTTTTCTAAACCACCTTCATTTAAATAAATGTTTTTTAGTGATTTTATAAAAAATTGAAAGTCGTAATAATTAAATGTTCTGTGATAAAAGTTCAGTTTTTCAATAGAACTCTTACTTATTGATAAAACAAAATCTAAAGGAGATTCACCAAAAATATTAATAAGTTTTTTACCGCTATTAATTATTGATGTTCTATTTCCCCAAGATATTGTTGATATTACAAAGGACATTATTTCAATATCTTCTTTGCGTGTGTATTTTTTAGCAATTTGTATTGGATCTTCATCAATAAATTTTAAGCTATTGTATTGTTGAGTTTTAAAATCCAAAAAAGATTTTAAATCATCAACTTCTAATGCATTTGCCATCTTTGATTGTAAAAGAAGTCTTTGCGATACTTGCAAATTCTTTGTTATGAGTTACATAAATAACAGTTACACCATATTCTGCGTTAACCTTTTTAAGTAATTCAATAATTTTTTTTGAGTTTATAGAGTCTAAATTTCCAGTTGGCTCATCGGCTAAAATTATTTTAGGATTAGTTATGAGAGCTCTAGCAAATGAAACCCTTTGTTTTTCACCCCCTGAAATGAATTCAGGTTTTTTATTTAGAATTTTATGAATCTTGAGCGATTTAGATATTGATATTAATTTTTTTTTGTAATCATCAATATTTTTTTTACCAATTCTAATTGGCAAAAGAATATTTTCTTCGCAGTTTAATTCTGGTAAAAGTTGATGAAGTTGAAAGACAAATCCAATATTTTTATTTCTAAATTTTGAAATTTCATTTTCTTTCAAATTACAAATGTCAATATCATCAATTTTAAACTCTGAATTTTTATTATCATCAAAATTTTCAATTGTCCCAATGATATTAATTAAAGTAGTTTTTCCTGCACCAGAGGGGCCAACAATTGACACAAAATCTCCACTAGAAATGTTTAGAGAAATATTTTCCAATATTTTTTGATTCCCAAAGGTTTTAGAAATATTTTTTAGAAGAATCATTTTTTATTGAAACGGTTAACATCTATAAGATAATTAATTCTGAGTGAAAATTGATGTTCCATTGGTATTTCAAAAAGATTATTCAAACTTTTATAGTAATCAAGATCAGACTGGTTATCTCTGTTAAAAATTTGATTTCTATATAAAAAAATCAAATTACTGCCAGGTGCAAACCACCACTCAAACTTTACATCTAAATTCCAGATATTAAAGTTGGTATTAGGGTTAGATTCAATTAAGTTGTAATCACTAATTTCTCTGTAACCATCATCCCTAAGTTTAAACAATACCTCATCATAGTCAGCAATGCTCCAAAAATTTCTAAAATTTAAATTTATACTTTTTTTAGTGTCAATTCTGTAATCAATATCAATTGAGTTTTCGATTGATTTTTGATCTCTGATTCCGAAATATATATTTTCACCCTCTGTCATTAGATAGCCTATGTCATCTAATGTTCTGTCTCTTTGAGTAGAAAAATTAGCTGATAATTTATTTGAAAATCGGTAATCAAGATTTATTTCAAACCTATCGTATTTTTTATTTTCATCAAACTGCTCGTTTTTGTAAGATTTGTTCATAAATTCAATACCATACTTAAACCTTTTTGTAGGATTTGAATTTAAACCGATTTTCATTTCAAAATCAGAGGGAATGATTAAAAATCTATCAACATCTCTTGTCTCATAATAATCCTCAACTTTTCCAGTATAATCTAAATCAAATTCAATTTTATATAAATTTTGAAATTCAAAATCTTGACCAAATCTAAAACCGTTTCTGATTCTTCTTAAATTATCATATCTCCATGTCTGACCTACGTATAAATAATTACTGTAGGTTCTTAGTATTTTATATTCTTCAAAAAGTTGATACCGAACTCTTGCATAAACTCTTTGGTTATTTTGTTGATTATAGTACCCAAGTTCATTTTGATTGTAGTATCTATCTGTTCCAACCCAACCAGCCAAGAATCTTATATTCCCCCTTAATTCCTCGATAGAAATACTTCCCCTAAAACCATTTTTTTCTGAAAATCTGGGTGCATTACTAAAATAAAACCTGGATGAAAAATTAAAATTTCTTTTATTGTCATATAAATCTGTCACAAAAACAGTGTTATTAGCGTTTAATCCTCCCTTAGATCTGTTGACATTTGCATTATGTAAACCAATTGAAGAGTAATCATTGATCAGTTGCTGCGTTAAAGAGATAACATTGTAGTTAGTAACAGGTAATAGGTTTTCTTTTCTTACTGATCCATCATCGACATTTCTAATTGTTGCATTAGCTTCAGCAGTTACAGCATTTAATAACGCTACACTTAATTTATTATTTGTTGTTCCTGAGAACTTAACAGCGTTAATTAACTTTGGTTTATTGTCGTAACCAACCAATTCTTCGTTAGAGCCCAAAAATTCATCCTCATCAAATCTAACTTCTTGACCAATTCTTCTGCTGTAAAAAAAATCACCTCCTCTAAAATCACCTCCATCAGCTTTTTTAAAAATGTTAGCGCCCTCTGTAAAGAATGCTCTATTTTCATTAAATCTTTGTTCGAAAGGAGACAAATTGAGCTCTTCATCGTCAAAAGTAACTTGTCCAAAATCTGGAATCAATGTGGCATCGATGGTAAAACTGTTAGATAATCCATATTTTATGTCCATTCCTGCAGAATAAATAGATGAGGGAGACGAACTATTCTTCAAATTAAGGGCTGTTTGGGCATATGGATACAGGAATAATCGTAAAGGTGGTTGAATATTTTCCAATCCGTTAACGACACCTAGTGACTCATACCATTTGTAAACCTTAGTATCAACAGGGCTCCAGGAATACCATTCCTCTAGATCTGCCACAGCCCTTGAAAAATTTATTCCCCAGTTTTGTATTTTTTTTTCAGGGAATCTTAATGCACTGTAAGGTATTTTCATCTCAAGAGACCAACCATCTTTTGTTATTTGAACTTCACCTTCGAAAACTGTATCGTAATCCCTACCTCCTGAATTCCAATCACCTGACCAAAGTCCATCAACAATAGAACCTGCACTTGTTATTCCAAATCCATGATGATTTTCTTTATCATTGTAAGTATCAATAGAAACAAAAAATAGTTCGCTGAAAGAATTCCAAGGTTTATCTCTCTCACTGAGCTCCATTGGAATTTCACCAGGATGATGTAAATATGCACCAACATAAACCGCATCATCATCGTACATGAAAAATGCAGTAGTTTTGTATCCTGTTGGGATTTTTTTTCCACTCATTGTCTGAGGTCTCCACAGAGAAAAATCACTAAGTTTTTGAGAGTTTCTCCATTCTTTATCATCAATAAAACCATCTAATTTTGGTGCCTTTTCAGTCCTGAGTGCATCAAATGATTTTCGGTCTTGAGAATAGGAGTTAAAAATGGTGAGAGAAATTGCGATTAAAAAAAATATTTTTTTCATGCGGGCCCAAAGGTATACAATTAATAACTTTGACTTGTTTTTTATTAATTAGTTTATTTGTGAACAAAGATTATGCTATAATCGCCGGTGGATGTTTTTGGTGCACTGAAGCAATTTTTGAAAATGTTGAAGGTGTAATTAGTGTTTGTCCTGGATACATAGGTGGTAATAATGAAAATCCCTCATACGAACAAGTGTGTTCTGGTAAAACCGGTCATGCGGAAGCAATAAAAATTGAATATAATACCAGTAAGATTTGCTTTAAAAAAATTTTAGATATATTTTTTAAAACTCATGACCCAACAACATTAAATAGGCAGGGAAATGATGTTGGTACACAATACAGAAGTGCTATATTTTACAGCAACAAAAGTAAGTTTGAGATTGCAAGTAAAAAAATTTATGAATTACAAGAGTATTATGAGAATAAAATTGTAACAACTTTAGAAAAAGAAACAAAATTTTATATTGCTGAAGAAAATCATCACAAGTATTTCTCAAAAAATCCTTATAACGCATATTGTTTTGCTGTAATAAAGCCTAAAGTTGAAAAGTTTAAATCTAATCTGAAATAAATTTCTTAAGCCCTATTCTTTTCAGCAATTTTTTTTCAAAATTCCAGAAGAATTTAAATTGACCAAAAAAGAATGCGACTAGTAATAAAATTATTTGATAAACAAATGTTATAACAGCGACTCTCATAGTCCAGTAAAGAAAAAAATTCAAATCAGATTTCTTAATATTAATAAATTCCATTAAAGGATCCGATATAAATGCAGCAGTTGAACCAGTTATTCCAAAAACAATAAAAATTACAATTAGTTGGTAATTGGATTTTATGCCATATTTCGTTTTAAATTTTGTAATCATTAATTATGAACAATAGATATGATTTGATCGGCAAGCTCAAGTCCAATTCTTTCCTGTGCCTCAGACGTTGCAGCACCAATGTGAGGTGTTAGTGAAAGTTTCGAGTTCATTAATGTTTTTATTGATGGGTTAGGCTCATTTTCAAAAGTATCTAGTCCAGCAAATTTAATTTTTCCAGAATCTATAAATTTGATAAGAGATTCTTCATTTAAAACGCCTCCTCTCGCTGCATTAATAATACCAACTCCATCTTTCATTTTACTAAATTCCTTTTCATCTAATAAATAGTCTTTTTGAGATGGTACGTGCAAGGTAATATAATCGGATTTACCAAGAAGTTCGTCTAAACTTACTGAATTAGGAGTGAAACATATACGTTGTCCATCGGAAAAGGTTATTTTAATTTCGGCCTCTTTTAAAAAGTGATCACAAAATATAATATTCATCCCACATCCATAAGCGATTTTTGCCACTTCTTGACCAATTCTTCCAAAACCTATGATACCAATTGTTTTATTCTTTAATTCTGAACCCTTTGCATAATTCTTTTTGAGTTTCTTAAAATTTGAGTCACCTTCAAGGGGCATGTTTCTGTTTGAGTCGTGTAAAAACCTTGAACAACTCATTAAATGGGCAAATACAAGTTCTGCCACGGAGAGGGATGAAGCTGCAGGGGTATTAATTACGCTCAAGCCTTTAGCTTTTGCATATTCAACATCGATATTATCCATTCCAACACCTCCTCTTCCTATAAGTTTTAATGATTTACAAGAATCAATAATGTCTTTTCTAACTTTTGTTGCACTTCTTACAAGTAAACATGTTATTGAATTTTTATTTATGAAATCAACTAGTTGTTCCTGGGCAACATTTGTAGTGAATACTTTAAAACCATTATTTTCAAGTTTTTTTACTCCAACTTGTGAAATACCATCATTAGCTAAGACTATCATTTATATGTAATTTTTAAATTTTTTTATTGTATCGATTAGTATCTCTACAGAAGCAATATCCATGGCATTGTAAATTGAAGCCCTATAGCCACCTACTGATCTATGACCATTTAATCCTGAAATATTATTTTCAATTAACATTTTATCAAAAACAACTTTATTTTTTTCATCATTAAGATTAAAAGTAACATTCATTATGCTTCTATCATCTATATTTGCAAAACCATTAAAAACATCATCATTGTCAATTTCATTATATAATATTTCTGACTTTTTACGATTTAAACTTTCAACAGCATCAATACCCCCTTTTTTCTCTAACCATTTTAAGCTGAGCATACATGCATAAACTGAGAAAACTGGTGGGGTGTTAAACATACTTTCTTTATCAAAATGAATTTGATAGTTGAGCATTGAGGGAACTGTTCTGCAAATTTTTTCTAGTATTTCTTTTTTTATTACTACAAGGGTTGCACCGGCTGGTCCGATGTTTTTTTGAGCTCCAGCATAAATCAAATCAAATTCTTTAAAGTTGAGATTTCTGGAGAAAATGTCAGAGCTCATATCAGAAAATAAGGGACAAGGTGATTCAGGGATTTGATGAAATTGTGTCCCATAAATGGTATTATTGGTTGTTATATGAGCATAGTCAAAATCATCACTTATTTTATAATCTTTTGGAATGTAATTAAAGTTTTTTTCTTTGGATGATGCTATCTCAACTACATCTCCAAATAGTTTGGCTTCTTTCATAGCCTTGGTTGACCATGATCCAGTATCAACATAGCCACTTTTATTTTCTAGAAAGTTATATGCGATCATTAAGAATTGAAGACTGGCTCCACCCTGAAGGAATAGCGATGTATATTCGTCTTCATCAAGATCTAGTAAATGTAAAGCCATTTTTCTGGCATCACGCATTACATTCACAAACTCTTTGCTTCTATGAGAAATTTCAAGAATTGACAAACTAATCCCATCAAAATTTAAGATTGATTTAGATGCTTTATCAAAAACTTCATTTGAGAGTATACTAGGACCTGCGCTGAAATTATGCTTCTTCATTTAGGAGATGCAAATTAGTAAAAATATAAGGTATTGCACTTTGCTTATTCATTTACTTTTAACAAAAAATCAACAGTATTTACATTATCTGCAAATTCCAGAAGTGCGGGGCTTTGTGTCATTCCAAATTTTGTTGAGTTTTTAACAAGATTATTACTTACAACACATTGTAATTTGTCTTGATTAGCATCTAAATATTTTTTTAATTTGTCTAAAGAGGAGTATTTCTCATAATATAACACACTAATTGGTGATCCTAATTTTTTACTTTCTTTTAATATTACCAAACCATTGTCATAAAACTTTTCACTATTTAGTAGAAATACGGACTTATTGTAATTGTAATTGTTGTAGTATGAATTATTATTAATTAGTTTTTTCCAATCTATAGATGCTTTAAAAATCTTATCTAAATTATAATCCTTAGGAATAAATATTTTTGAAACACTGCGACAACCCAAACCGAAATATAAAAATATATCCTTCATTAATTTTTTCAAATCTTTTTGACTTTCATTGCCGTTTAGTATGGCAACTGAGTTTCTATTTTTTCTGATTATTTTGGGATATTTTTTGAAATACTTTTCAAAAAAATGTGTGGAAGAATTGTTTCCTGTAGCGATCACAGCGTCTATTTCTAAATTAACTCTTTCAACAATTGTAAAACAATTTTCAAATTTTGGCTCCCAACTTAATAATAACTTAAAAATTAAATTGTAAAGAACACTATCTTTGGATGATTTTTTAATTATTGATTTATGACCACAAATAAACACACATAAGAAATCATGAAATCCAACAAGTGGAATATTACCAGCCATAATTATCAAAATATTTTTTGAATTTTCGCTTTTATAGTTTGGTTCTAATTTTTTTAAATTTTTTTCATTTAAATTTTGAGCCCAATAAGCAAAACAATTTTTTATGTTATCCAAATCAAAAAATGAGTTTTGATGTTTAACTTCTTTGATTTTTTTATCCACATTTCTAAAAATAATCTCATCAAATTCATTATTATTTTTTTTTAAGTAGTCTGAGAAAAATCTTCCTAATTTTGACAATAATTTAATTCTTGAATTAATATTCATTGGGTAAATTTTAAAAAGTAAAGATATTAGTTAATTTTGTTACAGATTTATGGCAATTAGAATTACTGATGATTGTATTAATTGTGGTGCATGTGAACCTGAATGCCCAAATACAGCTATATACGAGGCATCATTTGACTGGAAATATTCAGAAGGAACCTCACTTAATGGTGAGGTGATTTTACCTAATGGTAAGTCAGTTGATGCCGATAAGCATCAAATTCCTGGTTCTGATGAGTATTATTTTATTGTAACAGATAAATGTACTGAATGTAAAGGATTCCATGATGAGCCACAATGCGCTGCTGTATGTCCAGTAGATTGTTGTATCCCAGATGAAAATAACGTAGAAAGCGAGGACATTTTATTGTCTAAACAAAAGTTTATGCATCCAGAGGAATGAAAGCAGGAATTGTTGGATTGCCAAATGTTGGAAAATCGACCTTATTTAATTGTCTTACTAACTCAAAAGCACAGAGTGCAAACTTCCCCTTTTGCACAATAGAACCTAATGTTGGTGTTGTAAACATTCCTGATAAAAGGTTAAATAGAATTGTGGAACTAATTGATCCTGAAAAAATTGTTCCTAATACTGTTGATATTGTCGATATTGCTGGATTGGTAAAAGGAGCAAGCAAAGGAGAGGGGTTAGGCAATCAATTTCTTTCAAATATTAGAGAAACCAATGCTATAATTCACGTGCTGCGTTGTTATCAGGATAAAAATATTACTCATGTTGAGGGGAACGTTGACCCATTGAGGGATAAAGAAATCGTAGATTTTGAACTACAGCTCAAGGACATGGAATCTCTAGAAAAAAGAAAAGAAAAGATAATTAAGTATTTGAAAATCGGCGGAAATGAATATAGAAAAGAGTATGAATATATTGAAGAGTTGATCAAACACCTTAAAATGGGATTGTCATTAAGAGATTTTAATATTGACAATGTTTCTTTTGAAAAATATTTAAAACCACTTTCATTACTTACTCTAAAACCGGTTTTATATGTGTGTAATATCGATGAAAAATTGATCAATAATAATGATCAACTGCTAACAAGCACTGTAGAATATTTAGAAAAAGAAAATTCTAAAATTATTATCATAGCTGCGAAAATTGAGCAGGAAATTAATGAATTAGATAGTTATGAGGACAGGCAAGTTTTTTTAAATGATTATGGATTGAAAGAGTCAGGCACTAGTTTGTTAATTAATGAAGCACATAAATTATTGAATTTATCTACTTTTTACACAGCTGGAAAAAAAGAAGTTAGAGCTTGGACATTTTTAAATGGCTCTAAAGCGCCAAAAGCAGCCGGAGTTATTCATTCTGACTTTGAAAAGGGTTTTATAAAGGCCGAGGTGATGAAGTTTGATGATTTTGATGAATATCTATCGGAGGCAAAAGTTAAAGAAGCTGGGAAACTTAAAACTGAAGGAAAAGACTATACTGTATGTGATGGTGATATCATTCACTTTAGATTCAATAACTAGATAAAGATTTCAACATTTCTTACCTTATAATTGTTAATTAATTTGTGATATAAGGACACAAAATAAATCCTTAGTGTTTTATATTTAGAATCTTAAATATGCCAAATTCTACATCTTACACAGAAGAAAATATCAGGTCACTTGATTGGAAAGAGCATATACGCATGCGTCCTGGTATGTATATTGGAAAGTTAGGTGATGGCTCTGCGTCTGATGATGGTATATATATTTTGCTCAAGGAAATTATTGATAATTCAATCGATGAGTTTGTAATGGGAGCTGGCAAAACAATTGAAATCACACTTAGGGATAATATTATTAAAGTTAGAGACTACGGTAGAGGTATTCCACTGGGTAAAGTTGTTGATGTCGTTTCAAAAATGAACACAGGAGGAAAGTACGATACAAGAGCTTTCAAGAAGTCTGTTGGGCTGAACGGAGTTGGAACAAAAGCTGTTAATGCACTTTCTTCATCTTTTAAAGTTGAGTCCATTAGAGATGGACAATCAAAGATTGTAAATTTTGAATTAGGAGAAATCATAGATTCACCACCTATTGAAGAATCGAGCAAAAGGAAAGGAACATCAATTATTTTTCAACCAGATTCATCAATTTTTAAAAATTATAAATTTAGAAATGAATACATAGCTAAGATGATTAAATACTATGTGTACTTAAATCCTGGTCTTTCAATAATATTTAATGGTGAAAAATTTAGGTCGGAAAATGGGTTGAAAGACCTCATCAAAGACAATAATAATATTGACGATTTTTTATATCCAGTTATTCATCTTCTTGGAAAAGATATAGAAATTGCTATAACTCACAATAAAAAACATTATAGTGAAGAGTACTATTCTTTCGTTAATGGGCAAAACACAAGTCAGGGTGGAACTCACCTAAATTCTTTTAAAGAAGCAATAGTTAAAACTATAAGAGACTTTTTCAAAAAGAATTATGATTCTTCAGACATAAAAAAATCAATAATATCAGCCATAAGTATCAAGGTTATGGAACCTGTTTTTGAGTCTCAAACAAAAACTAAACTTGGATCAACCGAAATGGGAGGTGGCCTACCAACAGTACGTTCATATATAATAGATTTTATTTCTAAAAATCTAGATAATTTTCTTCACAAGAACACAAATGTTGCAGAAGCAATTCAAAGAAAGATCATTCAAGCAGAAAGAGAAAGAAAAGAGCTTTCTGGTATAAGAAAATTAGCTAGAGAAAGAGCAAAAAAATCAAGTTTGCACAATAAAAAATTGAGGGATTGCAGAGTGCATTTAGGTGATATGAGCAATGAAAAAAGATTGGAGTCAACAATATTTATAACTGAGGGAGATTCTGCAAGTGGCTCAATAACTAAGTCGAGAGATGTAAATACTCAAGCAGTCTTTAGTTTGAGAGGAAAACCACTTAACTCATATTCAATGACTAAGAAAATTGTTTATGAAAATGAGGAATTTAATTTGTTGCAAGCAGCATTAAATATTGAAGAAGGAATAGAAAAATTAAGATATAATAAAATTGTTATTGCAACTGATGCTGATGTTGATGGGATGCATATTAGGCTATTGATCATAACTTTTTTCCTTCAGTTTTTTCCTGAGCTGATAAAAGAAGGTCATCTTTTCATATTACAGACACCACTGTTTAGGGTCAGAAATAAAAAGGAAACAATCTATTGCTATTCAGAAAATGAAAAAAGTGAAGCTTGTGATAAGTTAGGTCCTAAAGTTGAAATAACCAGGTTCAAAGGTCTTGGAGAGATTTCACCAAATGAATTCAAGAATTTTATTGGTGATAGTATTAGGTTAGATCCTGTTATTATAAACAAAGAAACTAGTGTGGAGAATCTTTTAGCATTTTATATGGGCAAGAACACGCCAGATAGGCAAAATTTTATAATTGAGAATTTAAAAGTTAATATTGACTCGGCATGATTGAAGAAGAATTTGAGAAAGATGATTTTTTAGTTCCAATATCTGGAATGTACAAGGAATGGTTTATCGATTATGCTTCCTACGTTATTTTGGAAAGAGCAGTTCCAGCTATTGAAGATGGTTTAAAACCAGTGCAAAGAAGAATTTTACACTCAATGAAAGATTTGGACGATGGACGATTTAATAAGGTTGCAAATGTTGTTGGACATACTATGCAATATCATCCGCATGGCGATGCAAGTATTTCAGATGCAATTGTTCAGATTGGACAAAAAGATTTATTAATTGATACCCAAGGAAATTGGGGAAACATATTAACTGGTGACTCTGCAGCAGCCTCACGTTATATTGAAGCTAGGCTTTCTCAGTTTGCCCTTGATGTTATTTATAGCCCTAAAATTACAAACTGGCAATTATCGTATGATGGTAGAAGAAAAGAACCAGTGAATTTTCCTGTAAAATTTCCATTACTTCTTGCTCAAGGTGCTGAAGGAATTGCAGTAGGATTATCAACAAAAATACTTCCTCATAATTTTATTGAACTCATAGACGCATCTATCAAATGCCTAAGGGGAAGAAAGTTTCAATTATATCCCGATTTTCCAACCGAGGGAGTTATTGACATAACAAACTATAATGATGGAAAAAGAGGTGGTAGGATTAAAGTTAGAGCAAAAATCAACCAGCTAAATAAAAATACTTTAGTAATAACTCAAATACCATACACAACAACAAGCAGTTCCCTCATAGACTCCATATTAAAAGCTAATGATAAGGGAAAAATAAAAGTGAAGAAAATTGAAGATAATACAGCTTCAAATGTTGAAATTTTAATTCACTTACCATCTGGCGTTTCACCTGATAAGACGATAGACGGACTTTTTGCTTTTACCAATTGTGAGGTTTCAATTTCTCCCTTAGGTTGCATCATTGAAAATAATAAACCACTTTTTACTGGTGTGTCAGATATGTTGATTAAATCAACTCTTAATACAAAAGAATTACTCAAAAAAGAATTACAGAATAAATTACGGGAATTAAATTTATTGTGGCATTCATCTACACTTGAAAAAATATTTATTGAAAAAAGGATTTATAGACTAATTGAAGATAAAGATACATGGGAACTAGTTCTTGATTCCATTAAAGATGGTCTAGAACCTTATTTGAAATTACTTAAACAAGTAGTTTCTGAAGAAGATATAATTAAGTTAACTGAAATTAAAATTAAAAGAATTTCAAAGTTTGATATTGATAAAGCAGATAAAAAAATAGATCAGATAGAAGATGAAATAAAGAACACTAATCATAATTTGGAAAACTTAAATGATTTTGCAATAAAATATTTTAAAGATTTAAAATTAAAGTACGGTAAGAATAGAAATAGAAAAACTGAAATCAAAATTTTCGATGATGTTGATGTTAAAAAAGTTGTTGTTAGAAATGCAAGACTTTATGTAAATAGATTGGAAGGTTTTATAGGAACATCGCTTAGAAAAGAGGAATATATTGAAGAGTGTTCTGATATTGATGACGTTATAGTTTTTACAAAGAGAGGTAATATGATTGTAAGCAGGGTGGAAAATAAGAAATTCATTGAAAAAGGAATTGAACATGTGGCTGTTTTTAAAAAAAGAGACTCTAGAACAATCTACAATATGATATATAAAGATGGTAAAACTGGTACAACATATATAAAAAGATTTAATGTTACTGGTGTGACAAGAGATAAGGTATATAATTTGACCTCTGAACACCCAAAAACAAGTATTCTTCATTTTACCTCTAACCCTAACGGGGAAGCTGAGATAGTAACAATAGTTTTAAGACAGTCAGGTTCAATAAAAAAATTGAAATGGGATTTAGATTTTGCTGATTTATCTATTAAAGGTAGATCAGTTAAGGGAAATATAGTATCAAAACACACAGTACAAAAGGTGCTTTTTAAAGAACAAGGTTTATCTACATTAAAACCAAGAAAAATTTGGTTTGATGAAACAGTTCAAAGAATAAATGTTGATGACAGAGGTGAACTACTCGGTGAGTTTAAGGCAGACGACGATCTAATTATTTTTCAACAATCGGGTACATTTAAAATTGTTAAACCTGACCTTAACATGCATTTTCCTGAAGATATGATAATAATGGAAAAATTAGATAGAGTTAAACCGTTTACAATCATATACAATAATCTAAAAAAGAAAAAATATTTTATCAAAAGATTTATTATTGGCGTTACAAAAGGAACACAAAATTACATTGAAAAATCAAAAGATATAATAGCAGAAATAGTTTTAACAGACTGGAAGCCTATGATTGAGATTGTATACAAAGATAAATCAATTGAAAGTAAAAAAATTGATATATCAAGTTATATAGCTGTAAAAGGATTAAAAGCAAAAGGAAACCAACTTGATCAAAAAGAAATTAAACTGATTAATAAACTTGACCCAATTCCATATCAACCACCACTTAATGATTTGAATAATATTGAAGTTATAGATGAAAGAATTGATTCAAATGAAGATAATGACGGATCAAATAATCAAACTAAACTAGATTTTTAATTTTTGCAAATTTTTAAGGCAAGTTTATAATCATTTTCATAGACAAGTAATCTGTGGGTGTAAAATAAATTGGTTATTCCAAAACCAGCTAAAATTGCAGATTTTTTTTCGTCCTGAATTATATATTTTATGTTGAAATCGTCAAGTATGGTACAGATCTTTTGAACTTCAATAAAAGATCCTGTAAACAGCTCTTTTAATTTACTTTTGTAAATCATTGAATCTATTTTTTCTAAAGATAAAATTTTGGCCTAGATAGACTTTTCTAACAACTTTATCTTTGGCCAAATCCTCTGGCTTGCCATCTTTCAAAATAGATCCTTCAAACATTAAATATGTTTTATCAGTAATTGCTAGTGTTTCTTGAACATTATGGTCAGTGATTAAAACTCCAATATTTTTATTTTTTAGTTGGAAAACAATTTTTTGGATTTCTTCAACTGCAATAGGATCAACACCGGCAAATGGCTCATCAAGAAGTAAGAACTTGGGTTTTGTTGCTAACGCCCTTGCAATCTCAGTCCTTCTTCTTTCACCACCTGAAAGTAAATCACCTCTGTTTTTTCTGACTTTTTCTAAGCTAAACTCCTCAATCAGTTCCTCCAGTTTTTTATTCTGTTCAATTTTTGACAAATTACCAATCTGTAAAACTGCTTTAATATTATCTTCAACACTTAATTTTCTAAAAACTGAAGCTTCTTGAGCTAAATACCCTATTCCAAGTTTTGCCCTTTCAAACATAGGTTTATTAGAAATATTCTTGTCATTTAGTAAGACTGACCCCGAATCTGATTTAATCAAACCAACCATCATGTAAAAACATGTAGTTTTTCCAGCACCATTTGGACCCAGCAGCCCGACAATCTCACCTTGAGAAACTTCTATATTGACATTATCAACAACCTTTCTGCTTTTATATTCTTTTACAATATTTGATGTTTTTAGAATCATTTATTTTTTAAAACAATTTTTGAAATATATATACTTATTTGGTATAAAATTAAAATTGGAATTGCTACAATTATTTGACTAGCAACATCAGGGGGGGTAATTATTGCTGCGAGAATAAGAACAAAAACCAAAGCATATTTTCTATATTTTACCAAAATTTCAGGTGTTACTATGCCTACTTTTGTCAAGAAATAAATTATTATTGGAAGTTCAAAAATAATACCGGCTGACAATGCTGAAGCTCTGACTAGTGAAATGTAACTACTTAAATCAAAATCGTTAAAAACTTCTTGACTGACAGAGTAATTTCCTAAAAAATTGATCGATAGAGGGCAAACAACATAGTAGCCAAATGAAACTCCAATAAAAAATAACAGACTTGAAACAAAAATAAAACCTTTTGCATATTTCTTTTCGTTACTATAGAGACCTGGACTTATAAAACTCCAAAATTGGTACAAAACGTAAGGAAATGAAATAACAAATCCAGCTGCAATTGATGTCATTATATGAGCTGAAAATTGTCCTGAAACTGTTCTGCTTTGAATTCTGAAGGGTAATTCCGTTATACAAAAGCTATCATTTAAACCAATGAGATTAGAGAATTCACAAAGTAATCTGTAAGTAATAAAGTTAGGGTCTTTTGGACCAAAAATAATATTATCGAAAATATAGTCTTTAAATATAAATGCAATTGAACCGGCAAAAACAATTCCCATTAAAGCTCTCAAAATATGCCACCTCAGGTCCTCAAGATGGTCTAAAAAAGACATTTCATTAGGGTCAACACTAGCCATATTATATTCCAGATTTTAAAATTTGATGGATGTGAATCATTCCAAAATATTTACTTTTTTTGGTAACAATTAATTGAGAAATCTTTTTTGAATTCATTAATTTAAGAGCATCTGTGGCTAAGCATTGATGATCTACAAAATGTGGTGGATTTTTTATAAAAGTATTAATTTTTAGTGATAGTGGGTCTTTATGCTTACTAAGAATTCTCCTTACATCACCATCAGTAATTATACCAACTATTTTTTTTTCATTCATAACCACCGTTGCTCCTAACATTTTTGTAGAGATTTCATCAATTGCATGCTTAAACGTATCATCAAATGAAACCATTGGTTTTAAATCAATATCTATAATATCTGCTACAGTCAAGGTTAGTTTTTTTCCTAACGACCCAGACGGATGAAACTTTGCAAATGATTTTTCATCGAAATTTTTCAATTTCATCAAAGAAATTGCAATTATATCACCAACTAACATCTGTATTATTGAGCTTGTAGTTGGGGCTAAGTTATGCGGGCAGGCTTCTTTTTCTATTGGTGTATGAATTATATATTTGGAGTTTTTTGAGAGAAATGAATCTAAATCTGAACTCAATCCAACTATTTCAATCTTATTTTTTTTCAAATTTTTAACAAGCTCTATAGTTTCTGAGTTATTTCCACTTTTGGAGATGATAATTACTGCATCATTAGTTGAAATAATTCCCATATCACCATGTAGAGCATCTGAACCATGCATAAAAACAGATGGTGATCCTATGGAATTGAGTGTTGCTGCAATTTTCATTGCAACAATAGCACTTTTTCCAATTCCAGTAACAATAATTTTTCCTTCTAATTCGTTTAAATATTCAATAGTTTTAATTATATCATTTGTACTGGTAATTTTTAAATTTTCAATTGCGCTTTGCTGAATTTCAATTACATCATGTGCTATTTTTTTTATGTCGGTATTGTTCAAAACTTGTTAAAATTATAAATAACTCTAGTTTTTAATTAGTTTATATTTAATATAAAGGTACAAATATACCTTATTTGGCATACAATGAACCTAAAACCAGATCTTTCAAACTTATTGCAAAAGCACTTTGGTTTTAACAGTTTCCGGGAAAAACAGTTTGATATAATTGAGTCTTTGGTCTCAGGAAATGATACATTGGTTATTATGCCAACGGGTGGTGGAAAATCACTCTGTTATCAAATTTCAGCTTTGTACCTAAAGGGAGTTGCAATTATTATTTCTCCACTCATTGCATTAATGAAAAATCAGGTTGATGTTTTGAATGCTTTATTTGAAAAAAAAAATATTGCGAGTGTTTATAACTCATCACTATCACAAACCGAAAAAAAAAATGTAAGAGAAAACATAATTAATGGTGCTACAAAATTGGTTTATATATCCCCTGAGTCTTT
>CACLQX010000011.1 GCA_902609185.1 uncultured Bacteroidota bacterium
AATTAATAACAATAACTATCACCACTGCTAGACCAGGTATTATTATCGGTAAAGCAGGACAAGAGGTCGATAAGTTAAAGGAAGAATTAAAGAAATTATCACAGAAAGATGTACAGCTCAACATTGTTGAAATAAAAAGACCTGAATTAGAAGCTCAACTTGTTGCATCATCAATTGCTAGACAAATTGAAGGTAGGATTTCTTATCGAAGAGCGATAAAAATGTCCATAGCTGCAACAATGAGAATGAATGCTGAGGGAATTAAAGTTCAAATTTCTGGAAGATTGAATGGGGCTGAAATGGCAAGATCTGAAACTTATAAGGAAGGAAGAATCCCATTATCCACATTCAGAGCTGATATTGATTATGCATTAGTTGAAGCACATACTACTTACGGTAGGTTAGGTGTAAAGGTATGGATTATGAAAGGAGAAGTTTATGGTAAAAGAGAGCTTTCCCCACTGGTTGGGTTGACTTCATCTTCATCCAAAAATAAAGGTAATAAACAAAGAAGACGTTAAAGATGTTATCACCAAAGAGACAAAAATATAGAAAAATGCAAAAAGGAAGAATGAAGGGTCTTTCTCAGAGAGGGCATCGTCTCTCTAACGGTATGTTTGGTATAAAGTCATTGGACTCAAAGTTTATTACTTCAAGGCAAATTGAAGCGGCAAGGATTGCTGCAACAAGATACATGAAGAGAGAAGGGCAATTGTGGATTAAAATCTTTCCTGATAAACCTATCACTAAAAAACCATTAGAGGTAAGAATGGGTAAAGGCAAAGGAGCACCAGAATATTTTGTAGCTGTTGTCAAGCCTGGTAAAATTATGTTTGAAGTTGCTGGTGTTCCAATTGATGTTGCAAAAGAAGCATTGAGATTAGCATCACAAAAACTTCCTGTAAAAACAAAATTTGTAATTGCTAATGATTATGAATACATAAGCTAATGAAGCAAAGTGAAATAAAAATATTAACGGATGATGAGCTTGTTGACAAGCTTAAATCTCTTATTAAGAGTCAAGAAGATGTCAAGCTAACTCACGTGGTATCACCAATTGAAAACCCTTTGGTGATTAGAAAAAATAGAAGAACTATTGCAAGAATGAGGACAGAACTCGCTAAAAGAAAAATCTAATTTAATATGGATAAAAGAAATTTAAGAAAAGAGAGAATTGGTGTGGTTACCAGTAATAAGATGCAAAAATCTGTTGTTGTTTCCGAAGTCGGAAAAGTAAAGCATCCTAAGTACGGTAAGTTTGTCTTGAGAACAAAAAAATATCAAGTTCATGATGAAAAAAATGAGTGTAGCGAAGGTGATATTGTTAAGATCATGGAAACGAAGCCAATTAGTAAAAACAAATGTTGGCGTTTAGTTAAAATATTAGAAAAAGCAAAGTAAATGGTACAACAAGAAAGTAGATTATCAGTTGCTGACAATACAGGTGCCAAAGAGGTTCTAACTATTAGAGTTCTAGGAGGTACAAAAAGGAGATATGCTTCATTGGGTGATAAAATTGTTGTCACAGTAAAAAATGCTACACCTAATGGCACAGTAAAAAAAGGTCAAGTTTCAACTGCTGTTGTAGTTAGAACTTTAAAGGAGGTCAGAAGAAAAGATGGATCATATATTAGATTTGATGATAATGCTTGTGTACTACTTGATGCAGCAGGTGAACTTAGAGGAACAAGAGTTTTTGGTCCTGTTGCACGTGAATTAAGAGATAAAAATTTTATGAAAATTGTGTCATTGGCACCTGAAGTTTTATAGTTATGAATTTAAAAGTTGGAGATACCGTTAAAGTAATTGCTGGTGATGATAAGGGATCATCAGGAAAAGTTTTAAAAGTAATCAGAAGTAAAAACAGAGTCATCGTAGAAGGAGTTGCCATGGTTAAAAAACATAATAAGCCCAACTCTAATAACCCAAAGGGTGGCATTACTGAAAAAGAAGCATCAATTCATATCTCTAATGTTTCATTAACAACTAAAGACGGTCAAACAACAAGAGTCGGGTATAAATTTGAAGAAGGAAAGAAAGTAAGGTATTCATTGAAAAGTGATGAAATAATATAGTATGAGTTACACACCAAGGTTAAAAAAAGAATATAAGCAAAGTGTTACCAAAAGTATCATGGAATCTCATGGGCTAGTTAATGTTATGCAGGTTCCAAAACTCAAAAAAATTGTAATTAGTAAAGGAGTTGGTGCTGCAGTAGCCGATAAAAAAGTAATTGACCATGCTTTGGAAGAACTAACTTTAATCTCTGGTCAAAAGGCTGTACCTACTAAATCCAAAAAAGATATCTCCGCATTTAAATTAAGAAAAGGAATGCCAATTGGTGCAAAGGTTACGCTGAGAGGTGACAGAATGTATGAATTTTTAGATAGATTAATTACAGCTGCCTTACCAAGGGTAAGGGAGTTCCAAGGTATTAAAAACTCCGGATTCGATGGAAGAGGTAACTATACACTCGGAATTACTGAGCAGATAATTTTTCCTGAAATTGATATTGATAAAATTAATAAGATTTCTGGAATGGACATAACATTTGTAACGTCAACAAACGAAGATAATCTTGCTAAAACTCTGTTAAAGGAGTTAGGATTACCATTTAATAAAAATTAGAATATGGCAAAAGAATCAATGAAAGCCCGTGAGGTTAAAAGAGCTAAAATGTGTCTCAAATATGCAGAAAAAAGAAAAGCATTAAAAGAGGCTGGAGATTACATGGGCTTGCAAAAGTTACCTAAAAATTCATCTCCTGTAAGAGCTCATAACAGATGTAAAATTACGGGTAGGCCCAAGGGTTATATGAGACAGTTTGGTATTTCAAGAGTTAAGTTTCGTGAAATGGCAAATAAAGGTTTGATCCCTGGAGTTAGAAAAGCAAGTTGGTAAAATAAATAGATATGAATACAGATCCTATAGCAGATTTTTTAACACGAATTAGAAATGCAAATTCAGCTGGGCTGAGAACTGTAGTTATTCCTTCATCAAAAATTAAGAAGGAAATAACTAAGATATTGTTTGATCAAGGTTTTATACTTAATTATCAATTTATCAATGATAATGTTCAAGGCTCAATTAAAATTGCATTGAAATATAACTCAATCACAAAAGAGCCCGTTATTAAAAAAATTGAAAGAGTTAGTAAACCAGGGCTTAGAAGGTATTCGCCTGGTTCTGAAATCCCCAGAGTATTGAATGGTTTAGGAGTAAATATAGTTTCCACCTCCAAGGGTTTAATGACTGGGAAAAAAGCAAAAAGAGAAAATTTAGGAGGAGAGATAATTTGTAATGTATATTAATAATGTCACGAATAGGTAATAATCCAATATCAGTCCCAGAAGGTGTAAATATAGAAATCCATGAAGATTCAATAAAGGTTTCTGGAAAACTCGGTTCTTTAACTCAAGACTTTGATGGTGTTTCTGTTTCAAAAGTTGAAAATCAGTTAGTTGTAAAAAGGAACTCTGAATCTAAGGATCACAAAGCAAAGCATGGTCTTTACAGATCACTTTTTAGTAATATGGTTATCGGTGTTTCACAAGGGTGGACAAAAAGTCTGGAGCTTGTTGGTGTAGGTTATAGGGCTCAGAGCTCGGGTCAAAAATTAGATCTATCATTGGGTTTTTCACACAATATAGTTTTATCACTCCCTGACGAAGTAAAAATTGAAACTGTTAATGAGAAAGGAAAAAATCCAGTTATTAATATTACATCTTTTGATAAGCAACTTGTTGGTATGGTTGCTGCGAAAATCAGATCATACAGAAAACCTGAACCATATAAAGGTAAGGGTGTTAAATTTGTTGGTGAAGAGATAAGAAGAAAAGCAGGTAAATCGGCGTAATAATTATGAAAACTAAAACGATAAAGAGAAATAAGATTAAAAAAAGGATTAGAAAAGTTATTTTTGGCACATCTGAAAAGCCTCGCATGACAGTTTTTAGAAGTAATAAAGCAATATATACCCAGCTTATTAATGACAAAGACGAAAAGACTTTGTTATCTGCTTCATCATTTGATAAAGACATAAAATTGGAATCTAATAATAAAACTGAAATAGCTAAACAAGTAGGTATTTCAATTGGAACAAAAGCTGTTAAGGCAGGGATTAAGTCTGTATCTTTTGACAGAAATGGGTATTTGTATCACGGAAGAGTTAAATCGCTAGCTGATGGAGCTAGAGAAGCTGGATTAAATTTTTAATTGATGAAAAAAAAAAATATGGAATTTGTTAAGCCTGGTGGGTTAGAATTAAAAGATAAACTTGTTAGTATTCAACGTGTCACGAAAGTCACAAAAGGTGGTAGAGCTTTTGGTTTCTCAGCAATTGTTATTGTTGGAGATGAAAATGGTATTGTTGGTCATGGTCTTGGTAAAGCTAAAGAGGTTTCTACTGCAATTGCTAAGGCAGTTGAAAATGCAAAGAAAAGTTTAGTTAAAATTCCATTGTCTAGCTCAACAATTCCTCATGAACAAAAAGGGAAGCATGGTGGCGCTAGGGTTTACATTCAACCTGCATCACCTGGAACAGGTGTTATTGCTGGTGGTGCTGTAAGAGCTGTTTTGGAATCAGTGGGTATTCAGGATGTTTTATCAAAGTCCCAAGGTTCTTCGAATCCTCATAATGTGGTAAAAGCTACATTTGATGCATTATTTCAGCTCAGAGATGCGTATAAAGTTGCTCAGGAGAGAGGAGTAAATCTTGAAAAAATTTATAATGGTTAAAATTTTGTAAATGAGTAAAATTAAAATCAAACAAATTAGAAGTAAAATAAAAAGACCTTTTGAACAAAAGAGGACATTAGAGGCTTTAGGTTTAAGGCGAATTGGACACATTGTTGAGCATAATTCAGACCCTTCAATTTTGGGTATGATAAAAAAAGTTGAACACTTAATTAAGATTATTGATTAGTTATGAATTTATCTAAATTAAAACCTGCAGAAGGATCAGTAAAAGCAAAAAGTAAAAGAATTGGAAGGGGTCAAGGTTCTGGAAAGGGCGGAACTGCTACCAGAGGCCATAAAGGTGCCAAATCAAGGTCTGGCTATTCAAAGAAATTAGGTTTTGAGGGAGGTCAAATGCCCCTACAAAGGAGAATACCAAAGTTTGGTTTTAAAAACATAAACAGAAAGGAATATAAGCCTATAAACATCAATACTTTACAGAAACTAGTTGATGCAAAGAAGATTAAGAAAGGTATTATTGGCTTTGAAGATATGATTTCAAATAATTTGATTAAGAAAAATAATTTAGTCAAAATTTTGGGTGATGGTGAAATTAGTTCACCTGTAAAAGTTGAAGCTCATAAATTTTCAAAATCTGCTATTGAAGCAATTGAAAAAGCAGGAGGTGAAATAAAAGTTATCTAGATGCTAAAATTCATTGAAATATTAAAAAATATTTGGGCCATAGATGAATTGAAGAATAGGATTATCATTACCCTATTCTTTTTAGCTATATATAGGTTAGGTGCTCAGGTAGTTTTGCCTGGTGTTGATTATAATGTGATTGCTGATGCTAAAATTGCTGGTGGTGGAGGTTTACTTGGTTTACTAAACGCATTTACAGGAGGAGCATTTGCTAATGCTTCAGTCTTTGCATTAGGAATTATGCCATATATCTCTGCTTCTATTGTTGTTCAGTTAATGGGTGTTGCTGTCCCTTATTTACAAAAGCTTCAAAAGGAAGGAGAAAGTGGAAGAAAAACTATTACCCAGATCACAAGATGGTTAACTATAGCAATATGTGTGGTTCAAGCTCCCGCATATCTCTATGGATTAGGCGCACTTGGTGTACCTGATTCAGCATTTGTTTTAGGAAAAGGAGTATTCTTTATAGTTCCATCTGTTATTATTCTTGTTACAGGTTGTATTTTTGCAATGTGGTTAGGTGAAAAAATAACTGATAGGGGAATAGGAAATGGAATTTCTTTATTAATTACTGTTGGTATTATAGCCTCTTTGCCTTTGTCATTTACACAGGAGATAGTTTCTCAATTATCTAGCTCTGGTGGTTGGATTATGATTGCTATTGAGGTTTTAATTTGGTTTATAGTTGTAGCCTTATGTATTTTATTGGTTTTAGCTGTTAGACAGATACCAGTACAGTACGCTAGAAGGTCTGTTTCTGGATCATCTAGCCTCTATTCAAAAAGACAATATATTCCTTTGAGGTTGAACGCTTCAGGTGTTATGCCAATAATTTTTGCTCAAGCAATCATGTTTGCTCCAGCATATCTTGGTCAAATTATTGGAGGATCATTTGGTCAGTGGATGCAAGCAGCATTTTCTGATATGTTTGGTTTGGCCTATAATATTTTGTTTGGTATATTAATTATACTATTTACCTATTTTTATACTGCCATAACAGTACCGACAAACAAAATGGCTGATGACTTAAAAAGAAGCGGTGGTTTTGTTCCAGGTATAAAACCTGGTGGAGAAACATCTGAGTTTTTGGATAAAGTTATGTCGTTAATCACTTTTCCTGGGTCTATATTTTTAGCACTAATTTCAGTATTACCGGCTGTAATAGTTGCTTTGATGCAAATCCAACAAGGGTGGGCATTATTTTTTGGAGGAACATCATTGTTAATTATGGTTGGAGTGGCAATTGATACAATACAACAAATAAATGCCTATTTGTTGAATAGGCATTATGACGGATTAATGAAAACAGGTAAAACAAGAAGAGTAGCATAGATATGGCAAAACAAGCGGCAATAGAACAAGATGGTGTAATTGTAGAAGCTCTTTCAAACGCAATGTTTAGAGTTGAGCTTCAAAATGGTCATGTTGTAACTGCTCACATTTCAGGTAAAATGAGAATGTTTTATATAAAATTATTACCTGGAGATAAGGTTAAGTTAGAAATGAGTCCTTATGATTTAACAAAAGCAAGAATAACTTTTAGATATTAATATGAAGGTAAGAACATCAATAAAAAAAAGAAGTCCCGAATGTAAGATTGTGAGAAGAAAGGGAAGGTTATACGTAATTAATAAAAAGAATCCAAGATTTAAACAAAGACAAGGTTAATATGGCGAGAATTTCAGGTATAGATATTCCAAAAGAAAAAAGAGGTGTAATTGCACTAACTTATATATATGGAATAGGTTTAAGTAGAGCAAAAAAAATACTAATTAGTGCAAATGTTAGTGAAGAAAAGAAAGTTTTAGATTGGAATGATGAGGAAACCGCTAATATTAGATCAGAGGTTTCAAAGCTAACTATCGAAGGTGAGTTAAGAGCTGATAATCAAATCAATATAAAAAGATTAATGGACATAGGTTCATACAGAGGAATTAGACACAGAAACGGACTCCCTCTGAGAGGACAAAGAACCAAAAATAACTCAAGAACCAGAAAAGGTAAAAGAAAGACAGTTGCGAATAAAAAGAAAGTAACTAAATAATATAAATTATGGCAAAGGCAGTTAATAAAAAGAGAAAAGTTGTTGTTGAGTCCTTCGGTGAAGTTCATGTAAATGCAACATTTAATAACATCATCATTTCCTTTACCAACACAAAAGGTGAGGTTGTATCATGGTCCTCGGCTGGTAAAATGGGTTTTAGAGGATCTAAAAAAAATACACCTTATGCAGCTCAGTTAGCAGCTGAAGATGCAGTAAAAGTTGCTCATGAGGCAGGTATGAGAAAGGTAAAAGTCTATGTTAAAGGACCTGGAAATGGAAGAGAGTCTGCAATAAGAAGTATTCACAATGCTGGAGTTGAGGTTACAGAAATATTTGATATAACACCGATTCCTCACAATGGGTGTAGACCACCTAAAAGAAGAAGAGTTTAAAAAAATAATATGGCAAGATATATAGGACCTAAGACAAGAATTTCTAGAAAATTTGGTGAGCCAATTTTTGGCCCAGACAGATCTTTTGAAAAAAAGAATTATCCACCCGGTCAACATGGACAAAATAAAAGGAGGCAAAAAAAATCCGAATATGCAATTCAGTTGATGGAAAAGCAGAAAGCTAAGTATCTATACGGTATTCTTGAAAAGCAGTTTAAAAATTTGTTTGAAAAAGCGAGTAGAAGTAAGGGTATAACCGGTGAAGTTCTCCTTCAGTTGTGTGAGTCAAGATTAGATAATTTAGTTTACAGAATGGGAATAGCTCCCTCTAGAAGTGCTGCTCGACAACTTGTTAGCCATGAACACATAATTGTTAACGGTAAAATATGTAACATACCCTCTCGAATTATTAAAATATCTGAAAGGGTAGGAGTTAGAGAAAAGTCAAAATCACTTTTATCCATAGAGAACTCTTTGCAAAACAATACATCATATGAGTGGATTACTTGGGACAGTGAAAATATGGAAGGTGTTTATAATACTCTTCCCGAAAGAGAACAGATCCCTGAAAATATAAAAGAACAATTAATAGTAGAATTATACTCTAAATAATATATATAATTATGGCAATATTTACATTTCAAAAACCTGACAAAGTAATAATGATTGATTCAAACAAGCATGAAGGCAAGTTTGAATTCAGACCTCTTGAACCTGGCTACGGCCTCACAGTTGGAAATGCTCTTCGAAGAGTTCTTTTGTCTTCCCTCGAAGGATTTGCAATTACATCTGTTAAAATTGACAATATTGAACATGAGTTCACGACCATTCCAGGAATTGTTGAGGATGTTACTGAAATTATTTTAAATCTAAAACAAGTTAGATTAAAAAGACAAATTGATAGTGTTGATAATGAAAGTGTTTCCGTTTCTGTCAAAATGCAAGAAAAGCTCACTGCTGGAGACCTTCAAAAATTTATATCAGGTTTTGAGATCTTAAATCCAGATTTGGTTTTGTTTAACATGGAAAAGAGTGTTAATCTCAATTTTGAATTAAATATTGAGAAGGGTAGAGGGTATGTATCCTCCGAAGAAAACAAAAAACTTGGTGCTCCCCTTGGAACAATCTTTATGGATGCAGTATTTACACCAATTAAAAATGTAAAATATTCAATTGAGGATTTTAGGGTTGAACAAAAAACTGATTACGAAAAACTTGTTTTTGAAATAACAACTGACGGTTCAATTGACCCAAAGGATGCATTGACGGAAGGTGCAAAGGTTCTAATTCACCATTTTATGTTGTTTTCAGATGAAAGAATAACACTAGAAGCTGATGAAATTGCTAAAACTGAAACATATGATGAAGAGTCTCTCCACATGCGCCAATTATTAAAAACAAGATTAATTGATATGGATCTTTCTGTTCGAGCTTTAAACTGTTTAAAAGCTGCAGAAGTAGATACACTTGGTGATCTAGTTTCCTTTAACAAAACAGATTTGATGAAGTTTAGAAATTTTGGAAAAAAATCATTAACGGAATTAGAGGAATTGGTTTTGGTTAAAGGACTAAACTTTGGTATGGATTTGTCAAAATATAAACTTGATAAAGAATAATAATTGTAAATGAGACATCGAAAAAAAAATCCACATTTAGGTAGAAAACGAGGGCATAGAAAATATATGCTTGCAAATATGGGCTCTTCCCTGATTGAGCATAAATCGATTAATACAACTTTGGCAAAAGCAAAGGCATTAAAACTTTTCATTGAACCAATTATCACGAAATCAAAAACTGATTCAACCCACAACAGAAGAATTGCTTTTAAGTATTTAAGAAACAAATTTGCTGTCACAGAACTTTTTAGAGAAGTTGCTGTTAAAATTGGAGATAGACCTGGTGGATACACTAGAATTATAAAGTTAGGTAACAGATCTGGAGATAATGCTGATATGGCAATGATTGAGCTGGTTGATTACAATGAATTATATTCTCAAACTAAACCTGATGCCAGAAAGAGAAGAAGGAGAAAGAAAAAATCAAATGAAAAACTAACAACTAGTGAATCTGCTTTAACTCAAGAAGCTCCTGCTGTGGAGGAAGCTCCTGCTGTGGAGGAAGCTCCTGCTGTGGAGGAAGCGCCTGCTGTGGAGGAAGCTCCTGCTGTGCAGGAAGCGCCTGCTGTGCAGGAAGCGCCTGCTGTGGAGGAAGCTCCTGCTGTGGAGGAAGCTCCTGCTGTGCAGGAAGCGCCTGCTGTGGAAGAATCCCCTGACCCAGACGATAAAGCCAGTAAGAATAAAAAAGAAAATTAAATTTTAAATATTAATAACTTCTTAAGATAAACTTCGGTTTATCTTTTTTTTATATTAATTTTAATGAAACATTCTTGTTAAGTTGAATAAATACAAGTCCCGTAGAAAAGCCTTAATAATTCTTGAAGATGGCACTATTTTTTACGGGAAGTCCGTTGGTTTTGGAGGTTTATCTTTTGGTGAACTCTGTTTCAATACAGGAATGACTGGATATCAGGAAATTTTTACAGATCCCTCATATAATGGTCAGATAATGGTTATGACTAATGCTCATATAGGAAATTATGGTGTTGTTAAAAATGAGATTGAATCTGACTCAGTAAAAATTGCTGGTTTAATATGCAAAAATTTTAGTTTTTTTTATTCTCGATATGGTGATACTGAATCTCTTCAAGACTTTTTAAATAAAAATAAAATTGTTTGCATTTCGGATGTTGATACTAGAGCACTTGTAAGTTACATAAGAGATAATGGTTTTATGAATGCAGTCATATGCACTGAATTAAATCCCGATATAGAAAAATTAAAAATTCAGCTAAAAAAGATACCTTCAATGGCAGGACTTGAGCTTGCATCTAATGTTTCTACAAAAGAGTCTTATTTTTATGGTGATAAACAATCGAAATATAAAGTTGCTGTGTTAGATTTAGGGGTTAAAATGAACATTTTAAGAAATCTTTCTAAAAGGAATTGTTATTTAAAAGTATTTCCACATTCTTCATCATTCAAAGACATGGAAGGTTGGGAGCCAGATGCTTATTTTATATCAAATGGTCCAGGTGATCCTGAACCATTAGAAAATGCGATAAATATTACAAAAAAAATTTTAGATACTGGAAAACCTTTGTTTGGAATATGTTTGGGTCATCAGGTAATTGCATTGGCTAATAATATAAAAACTTATAAGATGAAAAATGGTCATCGTGGAATCAATCATCCTGTTATTAATTTAAATACTGGAAAAGGTGAGATAACTTCTCAAAATCATGGTTTTGCTATTAATAAAAAAGATGCAGAAAAGAATAAAAATGTCGAAGTTACTCACATGCATTTAAATGATAATACTATTGCTGGAATTAGGATAAAAGATAAAAACTGTTTTTCAGTTCAATATCATCCCGAAGCAAGTGCTGGTCCCCACGACTCCTCATATTTATTTGATGATTTTATTGCAATGATTACATAAAAATGGCATTTATAAAAGATATAAAAGCAAGACAAATTTTTGATTCTAGAGGAAACCCGACTGTCGAGGTTGATGTAATTACATCTACAAATCATATAGGAAATGCAGCTGTACCCTCAGGTGCATCAACAGGTGAAAAAGAAGCAGTTGAGTTGAGAGATGGAGGAGTTGATTATATGGGAAAAGGAGTATTAAAGGCAGTTTCTAATGTAAATGATATAATCGCAAAAAACTTAATTGGAATGGATGTTGAGGATCAAATTGGTATTGACTCTTTAATGATTGAGCTTGATGGAACAAAAAACAAATCCAATCTAGGTGCCAATTCAATTTTAGGAGTTTCCTTAGCTTGCGCTAAGGCTTCAAGTAATGTACAAAATAAATACTTATATGAGTATTTAAGTAAAGATAATGTACATAATCTCCCTGTACCAATGATTAATATTATTAATGGTGGTTCTCACTCTGACGCTCCTATTGCTTTTCAAGAGTTTATGATTATGCCGGTTGGTGCAAATACTTTTAGTCATTCTTTAAAGATTGCTTCTGAAATTTTTCACAATCTAAAGAAAGTATTATCAATAAGAAAACTTAGTACTACTGTTGGTGATGAAGGCGGGTTTGCTCCGAAACTATCCGGTACTGAAGATGCTATTGAAACTATATTACATTCTATTGAACTATCCGGCTACAAACCTGGCGTCGATGTTTTTTTGGCATTAGATTGTGCATCATCAGAATTTTACAAAAATGGTATTTACGATTATTCTATTTTTCAACCAAACAATCCTTTGAAATACAATTCAAAGGAACAATCTAATTATCTACACAAGTTAATTGAATCCTACCCAATAATTTCGATTGAAGATGGAATGGATGAAAACGATTGGGATGGTTGGAAAATCTCAACTATCAGATCAGGCTCAAAATGTCAACTAGTTGGTGATGATCTTTTTGTTACTAATGAGAAAATTTTACAAAAAGGGATTGATAATGATATCGCAAATTCAATCTTAGTTAAAGTTAATCAAATTGGTACCCTTACCGAAACGATTAATTCCGTTAATCTTGCTCAAAAAAATAATTACACCACCGTTATGTCTCACAGATCTGGTGAAACAGAAGATAATACTATAGCCGATTTATCTGTTGCCTTAAATACTTGTCAAATTAAAACTGGATCAATGTCCAGATCAGATAGAATGTCGAAGTATAATCAATTACTCAGGATAGAGGAAAAGTTAGGTAAGAATGCTGTTTTCCCTGGTAAAGATGCATTCAAGTTTTAATTAAATCGCCCTTTTTTCTTAACTTTGCGTCTTTATGAAAAAAGCTAAACTAACATTCGACAATAAGATTGTAGAGTTAGATGTAATTATTGGTTCTGAAAATGAGATCGGAGTTGATATAAGCAAGTTAAAAAATGCAAGTGGTATGATCACACTTGATCCTGGTTTTAAAAATACAGGCTCATGTGAGAGTAAGGTTACCTATTTAGATGGAGAAAATGGAATCCTTAGATACAGGGGTTATTCGATTGAAGATTTAGCCAATAATGCAGATTTTCTAGAGGTTTCTTATTTATTGATTTATGGAGAACTCCCAACTAAAAAAAAGTATAAACAACTTCTCAGAGATATTCATGAGAGATCTGTTCTGGATGAAGATGTAAAAAAAATTCTGGAAACTTTCCCAAGATCAGCTCACCCAATGGGTATGTTATCATGCTTGACAAGTTCATTAGTTGCATTTGACCCATCCTCTGTAGATGTTACTAACGAAGAAGAAATGTATGATGCATTCTTGAATCTATTAGCAAAAATTCCCATTCTTGTCGCTTGGGTATTTAGAAGAAGAAGAGGCCTACCGTTAGAGTATGGAGATTTCGGTCTAGGTTATGTTGAGAACGTCACTAAAATGATGTTTAAAATGCCAAATAAAAAATATGTTGAGAATAGGGTAGTGGTTAATGCAATTAATAAGCTTTTAATTTTGCATGCCGATCACGAACAAAATTGTTCAACTTCCACAGTTAGAATTGTAGGATCATCACAAGCTGGATTGTTTGCATCAATCTCCTCTGGAATTTCTGCACTCTGGGGTAGATTACATGGTGGTGCAAACCAGGCTGTTCTTGAAATGTTAGAGGCCATTCAAAATAATGGTGGTAATATCAGCGAATATATTAATAAGGCTAAGGATAAAAATGATTCATTCAGACTAATGGGTTTTGGACATCGAGTATACAAAAACTTCGACCCCAGAGCAAAAATTATTAAAAAGGCAGCTCATGATGTTTTATATGACCTAGGTATTGATGATCCAATATTAGAAATAGCAAAAAATTTAGAGATAGAAGCTTCGAAGGATCAATACTTTATTGATAGAAAGCTTTATCCAAATGTTGACTTTTACTCTGGGATAATATACAAGGCTCTCAAAATTCCTAATGAAATGTTCACTGTTATGTTTGCTTTGGGTCGATTACCTGGATGGATTGCTCATTGGAGAGAAATGCGAACCAAAAAAGAACCTATTGGTAGACCAAGACAAATTTATACTGGCGAAAAATTGAGGGAATTTATCAGTATTGATAAAAGGTAAGTTCTTGGCATGATAATCATTAATTATTTAAATCAAAAACTTCGCGAGTATGTTTCTGAGAATCTTTCAATTCTTGATTTTAATATTGAAATTGTTAAAACCAAAAAAGAATTTGATGGATTATATACAATTGTTTTATTTCCATTAATACCAAAAATTAAAAAGTCAACAAAAGAAATTTCCGCCGAAATTGTTGATTTTATTAATAATGAAAATCGAATAATTAAATCATTCAATGTTATTCAAGGCTTTTTAAACCTTGACTTTAATAGCAAATATTTAATTGATACTCTTATAAATATTAATCCATTAGACAGTTTTGAATCTAAAAGTGAATTGAAACTCATAGAATTTTGTTCACCAAATACAAACAAGCCCCTTCATCTTGGTCATATTAGAAATATATTATTAGGTGATTCAGTTTCCAAAATTTTAAGTTCTTGTGGATATGATGTCCATAAAACTCAAATAATTAATGATAGAGGCATTCATATTTGTAAATCAATGATTGCATGGATGAAATTTAGTAATAATACTAACCCTACTAGTGAAAAAATAAAGGGTGACCATTACGTTGGAAAATATTATGTAAAATTTAATCAAGAATATGAGAAACAAGTCAATGATCTAATAAAAAATGGTAATGATGAAAAGTATGCTAGGGAAAACGCTCAAATTCTCACAGAAGCAAAAAACCTACTTATAAAGTGGGAAAAAAAAGATGCTGAAGTTCTCGAAATATGGAAAAAAATGAACTCTTGGGTAGTAGAGGGTTTTAACGAAACATTAGAGAAGCTAGATGTAGTTTTTGACTCTGAATACTATGAAAGTGAAACATATTTAGTTGGTAAAGATATTGTTGATAAAGGTTTAAAAAGTGGAATTTTTTATAGAAAACAAGATAATTCTGTATGGGTTGACTTAACAGAAGAAGGTCTTGATGAAAAAATCCTAATAAGGTCTGATGGAACATCCGTGTATATGACTCAGGATCTTGGTACAGCATACCTAAGATATCAAAAAAACCCAAAGTTAAACGGAATGATTTATACAACGGGTAATGAACAAGATTATCATTTCAAGGTATTATTTAAAGTTTTAGAGAAGTTGAAATATGATTGGGCACTAAAACTACAACATTTGAGTTATGGTATGGTTGATTTACCATCTGGTAAGATGAAAAGCAGAGAAGGTACTGTTGTTGACGCTGATGATTTAATTTCTTCAATGATAAATAAATCTAAAACTATTTCAGAATCATTAGGTAAGATTAATGATTTAGATGAGTTAGAAAAAAATAAATTATACAAAACCATTGCTTTGGGAGCACTTAAGTATCACATACTTAAAGTAGATCCAAAAAAGAAAATATTATTTAACCCAGATGAATCCATTGATTTTAATGGTAATACAGGTCCTTTTATTCAATACACTTATGTAAGAATAAAATCAATTTTATATAAAAACGATAACAATTCAATTGAGTTTAATGATATCAAGTTGGCCAAAAAAGAAAAGGAGTTGATTATAATGTTATGTGAGTTTAAAAATGTCCTGAATAATTCTGTAAAAACCTTGAACCCATCTCTGATTGCAAACCATATTTATGAATTGGTCAAAATGTACAATTCTTACTACCAGACTCACACCATTCTAGGTGATAAAAGTATAAACTCATTTAGAGTATTTCTCTCTGAAAAAGTTGCATTCCAGATAAAAAAATCCATGGCCCTATTAGGAGTTTCTGTACCCGATAGAATGTAAAAAAAAACCACCTCATTTCTGAGGTGGTCATTAACAAAGGTTAGTTGTTAAATTATTTAGCTACTGCTAAGTTATAAATTACAAGACCGAAACCAATCTTGTTGATAGCATCACCAACGTTGTATATTAATTGCATAGATCCGTCTAGACCTCCGAAGATACCAGAGTACCATCCTTCAGTTCCTGCCATATATCCAATTGGATAAATAGCCCAACCTACAAGAACGAACCATTTTAGAGCTGTAAAACATTCTAAAACTGCTCCACCTGCTTTATTAGCAAGTTCACCAGCACTACCAAACCATAGAATGTAACAGATAAAGAAGTAAGCAGCACCTGAAACACCACCCCAAATGGCAGCATTACCTAGTCCAGCCTCACCTACGTAACCTGTAACAAGCATTACAGTTGATAAACCTATCAAACTCCATAGTAAACTCTTTTGAGCTCCAGCTTTTTGAAGAATTAAATAAAATTCAACACACATTAGTGGAACTGTTAAAATCCAATCCACATATCTAAAAGCTGTAACACCTTCGTCACCCATTGCAGCATATGCATCTCTCATATAAAGATAATGAACAGCAGCAATACCTGTGATCAAAGCAGAAACAAGCATTGAGTTTTTCCATTTACCACCACCTGCATCTAAAGACAGTAGAAAGAATACTGAAGCAGCTCCCATGGCCATGGCACCGATCCAGAATGTAAATTCAGTAGCATTAGTAGGAACTACTACTTCTGCTGCTAAAAAAATATTAAATAAATTTTCCATAATAATTAATTATTTGTTTTAATGTGGCCCAAAATAGTAAAAAATATGTTAATATGTTGAAATATCTCAAAAAAAAAGAGTTTTTTGTGAACATTTAGCATAAAAAATTACTCATATTACGTAAATCATTAAATAAAGTTGTTTTTATATACTCTATTCATAATGAGCATTTTACATCTGTAGAACGGGTTTTTTTTATATTTTTAATAACTTTATTAATTATTTATTTAGACTTGACCAAGAATAATTATTCAGACAACCTTTCTTTTAAGTTAACAATGATCTTTAGTCTGTTTTCATTATTTGTGAGTAACAACTTAAATTCTGAGTATTTTTATTTTGCTTGTTATGGGCTAATATTAACTTTTGGCATCATACATGGAGCAAATGATATATTACTTCTACTCAAGGGTAAAGAGCAAACAAATAAGATCATAATAAGCAGTACTTTTAAATATTTATTAATTGTTATTTTAATTTCTGTTCTCTTTTTTCTTTTTTCTGAAATATCCCTACTTTTTTTCATATTATTTAGTGCATATCACTTTGGAGAACAACAATGGACAATATTTGGAAGCAATAAATCAAAATCTATCTCATTTTTTTATTTTTTTTATGGTCTTCTAATTTTTTCGATGTTATTTATTTTCAATACGTCATATGTTTCGGATATTGTTTATGAAATAACTAAAATTTATTTAGAAAAAAATATTTATGATGTGGCTTTAATATTTTCAGGTTTGGGAACACTAGTATTACTTATTGTAAATTTTAAAATTCTAAAAAAACAATTATTTCATCAGTTAGCACTGCTTATAGTTATGCTGCTAGTGTTTTTTACTTACGACTTGTTACCTGCTTTTGCCATTTATTTTGTTTTTTTTCATAGTATTCCATCAATATTGGAACAATCTGAATATTTATTTGGCAAGTCCCCAAGTAAGGAGAATTTCAAAAAATTCTTATTAAAAGGCGCATTATACTGGATACTTGCTATGGTTTTTCTTCTAACAATGTATTTAGTTTTAAAAAACAATATTGATTTTAGTTTGGCTATATTTTTTTCATTTTTAGCCGCAATTACTTTTCCTCACGTACTTGTTATTTACAAAATGAAAAGTGATATTCATACTAAATAATATTAAATTTGAAATTCAATGTTTAATAACTTAACAGAAAAACTTAACAAAGCATTTCACACACTAAAAGGTCACGGTAAGATTACTGAAATTAATGTTGCTGAAACTCTAAAAGAAGTTAGAAGAGCTCTTTTGGATGCAGACGTAAGTTATAAGATTGCAAAAGATTTTACTAAATCTGTCAAGGAAAAAGCGATTGGAAGAAATGTTTTAACAGACTTACGACCCGGTCAGTTAATGATTAAAATAGTCAAAGATGAGCTTACCCAACTTATGGGAAGTGAGAATGTTGGTATAAATCTTTCAGAAAATCCTTCAATAATTCTTTTAGCAGGTCTCCAGGGATCAGGAAAGACAACTTTTGCAGGTAAATTGGCTAACTACTTAAAAAAGAAAAAAGGTAAAAATCCTCTCATGGTTGCGTGTGATGTTTATCGACCAGCAGCGATTGATCAATTAAAAGTTTTGGGAGAGAGCATTGGAATAGAGGTTTTTTCTGAAGACGGCAACAATGATCCAATTGACATAGCAAAAAAATCAATTAATCACGCTAAAGAAAAAAAGAATAATATTATTATTATTGATACCGCTGGTAGATTAGCTGTTGATGAAAAGTTGATGGCAGAAATCAGCAATATAAAAAAATCAGTAAATCCATCCGAAATTCTTTTTGTTGTTGATTCAATGACTGGTCAAGATGCGGTTAATACTGCAAAAGCCTTTCACGATGTTTTAAATTTTGATGGAGTGATATTAACCAAATTAGATGGAGATACAAGAGGAGGAGCCGCATTGACAATTAAATCAGTAGTGAGCAAGCCTATTAAGTTTGTTGGTATTGGTGAAAAACTTGATGCTCTTGATGTTTTCTATCCAGAAAGAATGGCAGACCGAATCCTTGGAATGGGTGATGTTGTTTCTTTAGTTGAAAAAGCCCAAGAGGTTTTTGATGAGAAAAAAGCTAGAGAGTTTAGTAAAAAAATTGCCAAAAATAAATTTGGTTTTGATGATTTTTTGAATCAAATCAACCAAATAAAAAAGATGGGTAATTTGAAAGATACTATGAATATGATCCCTGGCATGAGTCAGATGAAAAATGTTGATATTGATAACGATTCCTTTAAATACATTGAGGCTATGATACATTCAATGACTCCAAATGAAAGGAGTAATCCAAAAATTATTGATTACAGTAGAAAAAAACGAATTGCAAAAGGTGCTGGAAGAGATATATCTGAAATAAATGCCTTGTTAAAACAATTTGAACAAATGTCAAAAATGATGAAAATGGTCCAGTCAGGCGGAGCTTCGAAGCTCATGAATATGATGCAAAATTTTAAACAGTAGTTATGATAATATTGGACGGTAAAAAAACCAGTGAGGATATTAAACAAGAAATTTCTGAAGAAGTAAAGCTGATTGTTGCAAAAGGTTTACGTCCACCTCGTCTTGCAGCAGTAATTGTAGGTAATGATGGTGCAAGTTTGACATATGTAGGTAGTAAAGTAAAAGCTTGTAACAGAGTTGGCTTTGACTCCACTCTAATAAGATTACCTAATAAAACTACCCAAAATCAACTACTAGAAAAAGTAGAACAACTTAATAATGATTCTGCAATTGATGGTTATATTGTGCAGCTACCATTACCTGAACACATTGATAGTCAAACAATTTTAATGGCTATTAACCCTGCCAAAGATGTTGATGGTTTTCACCCTTCAAACTTTGGCAAAATGGCCCTTAATTTACCAACTTTTATTTCTGCAACTCCTCACGGAATTATGGAACTTTTAAAAAGATATAAAGTACCCACTGAGGGTAAACAGACCATAGTTATTGGTAGATCTGATATAGTTGGTAAGCCAATTAGTATTTTAATGGGTCTGAAAACGAATCCTGGTAACTCAACTGTTACACTTGCCCACAGTAGGACATCCAATATTAATAGCTTGACTCTGAGTTCTGATATAATTATTTCTGCCTTGGGTGTTCCAAATTTTTTAAAAGCAGATATGGTAAAAGAGAATGCTGTAGTTATTGATGTAGGAATTACTAGATTAAAAGATAGTTCTGAAAAAGGTTATAAGATTGTTGGGGATGTAGATTATGAGAATGTATCTAAAAAATGTAGTTTTATTACTCCAGTCCCCGGCGGCGTTGGCCCAATGACAATTGCTATGTTATTGAAAAACTGCTTATTAGCATACAATAACAAGTAGTTAACACCTACAAATTTATTTTTCAAAAATTTGACTTGAATCTTTAAAAGATTTAAACTCCAGTGCATTTCCTGAAGGATCTTTGAAGAACATAGTAGCCTGTTCACCAGGCTCTCCTTCAAATCGGATATAAGGCTTAATAATAAATTCTACACCTTTTTTTTTCAGTTTCGAAGAAAACCTTTTAAAGTTTTCCCATTCTAAAATAACTCCAAAATGAGGAATAGGAACATCTTTACCATCCACTGGATTAGTGTGTAGATTTTTATTATTACTTTCCTGAAAATGAATCACCAATTGATGGCCAAATAAATCAAAGTCAACCCAGTTATCACTACTTCTACCTTCTACACATCCTAAAATTTCTTTATAAAAAATTTTGCATTTGGGAATATTGTTAACAGGAATTGCTAAATGAAACGGACTTAAATTTTTCATATAATTAAATTTACTAATTAATTATTTCTTTAATTTAAGTGTTTAGATGAAAATTGATAGTAATAATCTCCCAGTGATGGAAATGTTTTACTCTTTACAAGGTGAAGGTTATCATTCTGGATCAGCTGCATTTTTCATAAGAATAGCAGGTTGTAATGTTGGATGTCATTGGTGTGATGTTAAAGAAAGCTGGGATTATGGAAATCATGATATTTTGAACATTTCTAGAATAATTGATAGCATTGATAATAAAACAAGAATTGTTGTTATTTCGGGTGGAGAGCCATTAATGTGGGATATGAAAGTTATTACAACAAAATTAAAAGAAAAAAAATTTAGAAGACATCTTGAAACATCAGGTGCATATGAGATTACGGGGGATTGGGACTGGATTTGTCTATCACCTAAAAAACAACAACTCCCCAAAAATCATTTATATAAAATTGCTGATGAATTAAAAATTATAATCTATAATAAACATGATTTTAAGTTTGCATTGGAGGAATCAAGAAAAGTAAATGATAATTGTAAATTATTTCTACAACCAGAATGGGGAAAGTTTGATAAAATGAAAGATGAGATCGTTGAGTTTATAAAGAAGAACTCAAAATGGAGATTATCTCTTCAGACTCATAAGTTCCTGGGGGTAGATTAGGTATTTTTCTCTTATTTTTTTAAAATCGTTTAATCCAGTTTCCCATGATTTCCTTATTTCGGTTTTGCTTAATCCCAGTTTTATCTGTTTTTCTAAAGTAAAATTTCCAGCAATTTCGTAAAAACTGTTGCCAAAAAAATTTTCTTTATCATTTGATATATTGTATGAGTTTATTAGCCATTCTATACTAACTTTACTCAGATATTCGGTGTCTGTAAGTTTAAGTCCGTGGCACAAAACACCGTTATGTTTTGGGTATTTTGCTCCAGTCATAGGAACAGGTTTAAAATTAAAACTTTTGCCTTTCCAATCAGGATGACCAATAATTTGGAATTGAAGATTAGTTCCTCTTCCTACACTTACAGGTGTTTGTTCAAAAAAACATAGAGAGGGATATAGGTTTATTGATTTTTCATTCGGCAGATTTGGTGATGGTTTTTCTTTTAATCTATATTTTTTTTTCCTATTGTAGCCAAGCATTTTAATAATTTTAAGATCACAAACTATATTATCCTTCAACCACTTTTCACCATTTATCATTAGTGCATATTCGCCAATTGTCATTCCATACACAATTGGGACATTATGCATCCCACGAAAGCTTTTGGCTTCGTTTTCCAATACTGGTCCATCTACATAATGACCATTAGGATTGGGTCTGTCAAAAACAATGACTTTAATTCCTATCTCTGCAGACGCTTCCATTATATAATGAAGTGTTGATAAGTAGGTGTAGAAACGTGCACCAACATCCTGTATATCAAAAATCATTATTTCTATTTCAGAGATATCATCCAACGATGGTTTTCTCAAATTTCCATAAAGTGATACAATTGGTATTTTAGTTTTTTTATCAACTGAATTATCAATTTTTTCTCCATTATCAACATCTCCCCTGAAACCATGCTCAGGTGCAAATATTTTTACAATATTAATTCCTCTTTTTAGTAATGAATCAACCAAGTGAACAGGTTTTTTTTCATAAAACTTTGAGGTATGATTTGTTACCAAACCAATTTTTTTATTTTGTAAAAGATCGATGTATTGATCAGTTCTCTCAATACCATAAACTAAATTATTTTGACTGTTTATATTATTTGTGAGCAATAAAAAAAAACTAATTTTGAAGAGTAATTTAAAAAATTTAAGTTTTGAATTTTGAACGTTTTGCTGCATCAAAAATATTAGGTTATAAAAGATATAAAAATAGTATTTCATCACCTATTATAAAAATTTCGATTTTTTCTATTATTATTGGGATTGTTGTTATGAATATATCAATGTCAATTGGATTTGGCATTCAGAAAAATATTAAAGATAATTTCTCCATAAATACAGGGGATCTAATTATTACCAACTATAGCAATAGCTTATTTGAAACTGGAGATTCAATTGATTTAGATATTATAGATTTATCTAATCTTAAAAATGCAAATGTAAAAAACTTAAATAAGGTTGCGTACAATCCCGTAATATATCCAAGAGATAGCAGTTTCGATATTCTGGTTTTCAAGGGATATGAAGATTTAAATGGCAATCAACCTAACAAATTAAATATCAATGAAGTATCTGTATCCGAATATTTTTCCAAAAGAAATAATCTGAAAATCGGTGATGAAACAACTTTCTTGTTTTTTACAAAGCAAAATAAGAATACGCCTAAGATTCGCAAATTTATAATAAAATCTATTTACAGCACAGGTATACAGGAGTACGATAGTAAAATAATTCTAGGAAATTTTAAACAATCAAAGCAATTAAATAATTGGAATAAAAATAATGCAGGAGGTATTGAAGTAAGCCTTGATAATAAAAATAATCTAGAATTTATTTATGAGTCTGTTCCATCATCTTATAAAATTATTCTCAATAAAGAAAGGTTTGGAGAAATTTATAATTGGATTTCTCTATTTGATTCAAATGTATATTTAATTGTTTTTCTAATGATTATTGTTGGTGGAATAAATATGATTACCTCACTTTTGATTACTATTCTGGAAAAAAGAAAGTTTATTGGTTTACTAAAAGTTTTAGGTGCTAATAATTCTAGCATAAGAAAAATATTTATGATAAACGGAACATATTTAATAATTAGGGGTTTAGTTATGGGGAATTTAATTTCTACATCATTATTATTTTTACAATTAAAATTTAATATTGTAAAGCTTGATCCTTCTGTGTACTACGTTAATAGTGTTCCAGTCGATTTGAATTTTTTTAATATTATATTATTAAATATTTTGGTACTTATAGCATCGTTTTTGATGTTAATTATTCCCTCATCTGTGGTTTCTAAATTAAATCCAACAACTATGTTAAGATCAAGCTAAATGAAAATAAAAGATAATATTTTACAAACTATAGGGAATACACCAATGATTAGGCTTAATAAAATTGTTGCAGGAATTTCAGCTAATATTTTTGCTAAAGTTGAATATTTTAATCCTGGTAACTCTGTAAAAGATAGGATGGCAATAAAAATGATTGAGGATGCTGAAAAATCAGGAAAGCTAAAACCGAATGGTACAATTGTGGAGGGAACATCTGGAAATACAGGTATGGGATTAGCATTGGGTGCCATAGTAAAAGGTTATAAACTAATTTGTGTAACAACTGATAAACAGTCAAAGGAAAAAGTAGATATATTAAAAGCAGTAGGAGCAGAGGTTGTAATATGTCCAACAAATGTTGATCCTGACGATGAAAATTCTTATTATTCTACATCAAGAAGACTAAGCTTAGAAATAGAAAATTCTTGGTATGTTAATCAATATGATAATTTATCAAATTCCGAGGCACATTATTTGTCAACTGGTCCAGAAATATGGGAACAAATGAGTGGTCAAATACACCATTTTGTTGTTGGTGTTGGTACAGGAGGAACAATCTCTGGTGTAGGTAAGTTTTTAAAAGAAAAAAATAATAAAATAAAAATTTGGGGTATTGATTCTTATGGCTCAGTCTTTAAAAAATATCATGAAACAGGCAAGTTTGATAAAAATGAAATTTATCCATACTTGACCGAAGGAATTGGAGAGGATATTCTACCTGAGAATGTTGATTTTAAAATAATAGATCACTTTGAAAAAGTTACCGATGAGGATGCCGCAGTATTTGCCAGAAGATTGGCAAAAAAAGAGGGTATTTTAGCAGGATATTCCTGTGGAGCAGCAATTGCAGGTTTACATCAGTTAAAATCAAATTTTAGAAAAAATGAAAATGTTGTTGTTTTACTTCATGACTCAGGAACAAGATATATTGGAAAAGTTTACAATGATGAGTGGATGAAAAAACAGGGTTTTAAACTGGACTAATTTCTGAAAGTTTCTGACGGAAATTCAAAAATACTTTCATAACCACTATTGCTTACTGATGTTAAAGAAAAAAGATAATTATCTATAATGATACCATCAAGTGTATATTTATTAATATTTCCAACATATCTACTAAATTGCCAATGTGGAGATGAAGTCTCTCTCCAATATATTTTATAACCTTTGATGTTTTTGTCATTATTTTCATCCCACTTAAACTTGACAGAGGGTTCAACGATGCCACCAATTGCTAAATTCTTTGGAGGTGGTGGAGAAGACCCTATTAAAACAAGATTAATTATATTAACAGATGTTAGTTTTTTTACATAATTAAAATCA
>CACLQX010000012.1 GCA_902609185.1 uncultured Bacteroidota bacterium
AAAAAGGTAAAATAGGTATTTCTCACCCTGACATACCAAAACCATTTAGAACAGAAAGAATGGTTGGTTGTTGCAATATGAATGGTGGTCAAATTGATGGGTCATTTGGACCATTAAAAAATGTTAAGAATACTAAGCTCGATGGAGAACAGTTGTCTTGGGCTTACGGAGGTTCTAGAGGATACAAAGAATTTAAATACACAAGCGAGGATGACAGAGATTTAACACCTGACGAAATCAATGCAAAGTGGGCTGTGGATAAAATCAATGAGCTAGCCAAATCAGACAAAGACACTCCTTTCTTTTTAGCTGTTGGATTTGTGAGACCACATACACCTCTTATTGCTCCACAAAAATATTTTGACATGTATCCATTAGATGAGATTCAATTGGCCAATATTTTGGAAAAAGATAAACAGGATACTTTCTTTCACGATGAAGACCAATTCGAAACCAAAGAAAGAAGAACTAGATCTATAGAATCTTACCAAAATTTAATCAAATCATACTCTACAAGAGAAGAAGGTCTTAAAAGATTTACTCAAGCTTATCTTGCTTGCGTTACTGCCGTTGATGATAATATTGGACAAGTGGTTAACGCGATTGACAACTCTAAATTTAAAGACAATACAATCATTGTTTTTGTCAGTGACCATGGATGGACACTGGGTGAAAAAGATCATATTTATAAAAACTCGCCATGGGAAGAAAGCACAAGAATTCCTTTAACAATTAGAGCTCCTGGACTAACTAAACCAAACACAAAGGTCAATCATCCTGTATCTCTCATTGATGTCTACCCTACTTTATTGGAGTTGGCTGGCTTGGATAACAATACGATCAAAAATGATAAGGGAAAATCAATGGATGGATTTAGCTTAAAACCATTTCTGGAAGATCCAAATACAAAAAAATGGGAAGGTCCTGATGGAGCCTTGTCTGTTGTTTACAGCTCAGATCTAAATGAAAACACAGCCTCAAATCACCATTATTCGCTAAGAACGAAGGATTGGAGGTATATAATCTATGACTCAGGAAAAGAAGAGCTTTATCACAATGCTATTGACCCAAAAGAATGGAATAACCTGGTTTACGATAAAACTCATCCACAAAGAAATGAGATGATCAAAATCCTAAAAGAAATAACACATCCAATGGTACCAAACGGTCTAAAGAAGTTACAATTATGAGAAAAATTCTGTTTTTATTATTTGTATTAATCAGTTTTACAATTGAATCTCAAGAAAGATTTAATAATCAAATGCTCAATGGTGAATGGGAGATTATATATGATCAAAATAATGAGGGAAAGAAAAATAAATTTCATTCAAATGATGGTTTTAATAAGGGATCTATTGAAAAAATTTATGTGCCAAGTGTTTGGGAGAGATACAAGAAGGATTATGAGGGTGTTGTTTATTACAGAACAAAATTTAATGTTGCCAAATCAAGGGAAAACAAAAAAATTCACCTAAACTTTAACGCTTCAAATTATATAACTGAAGTATATGTTAATGATAACTCAATTGGATTTCATGAAGGTGGTTTCTCGCCATTTTCATTTAATATAGAGCACGTTGTTGATTTTGATAATATAAATACTTTGATAGTAAAGGTTATGGGTCCAATAACCATACAGGATAAAGTTATTGACGGTATTGGACAAATGGAAACTCCACAATGGAGGGGTTCTTACACAGGTGGAATATGGCAAGATGTTTTTCTATCATTCACGGGGCAAACGCATCTTGAAGATATTTTTATCATTGCAAATTATGAAAATGGAAATGTAGAATTGAAAAATAAAATATTGAATGGTCTTGGTGATGGAAGATATAGGTACAGTTATTCAATCAATAATTTGAATGATAAAAATAAAAATACTTTAAAGCACAAAGACATTATTATTAAAAATTCCAACCTAGTTATTGATGTTAATCTAAATCACAAAGTTGAAAACCACAAACTTTGGTCACCAGATGATCCCCAATTATACCTATTGGAGGTTTATCTAGACAAAATAATAGAAAATGAGAAAGGATTATCATATGAACAACTTGATTATGTTAGTGAAAAATTTGGTTTTAGGGAGTTTACAGTTAAAAACGAACGATTTTATTTGAACGGTAATCCAATTTATCTCAAAGCAGCTTTTTTTGAGGGATTATATCCGGTAAAACTATCCTTTCCAGATTCTGATGATATGATGATTAAAGAAATTTTATTAGCCAAAAAAGCTGGTTTCAACATGATAAGACCATGGCGAAAACCACCTCCAAAAGAATGGCTTCATTTAGCAGATTCTATTGGAGTACTGACAGTGGGAAGTATGGCAATAGAGTGTATGGATATGCCGATAGAATCACCCTATCTTCCACAAAGGGTTGAAAATGAAATTACAGAAGCAATTCTCAGAGACAGAAATCATGCATCAATTGTTCAATGGGAATTGTTTAATGAGATTAGAAGACCAGTTCTTGCTAATATGCTAAAACCCATGTCCTTGAAAGCAAGAGAGCTTGATCCTACGAGGATGATTCTTGATGAGTCTGGAGGATGGGCATACGGAGCTAACCTTTACTTACCTTTTTCAAATAAAGCTTTTAAGTTTAATGATATCCACAATTACCCTGGTCCAAACATCACGAACAATAAATTTGATGGTTTTTTAACAATCGGTAATACTAAAGAAAAAAATATTGAATTAGGACTAAATGCTAGAACACCCGGAAGAAATGTGGTACCTGATATATCATCTTATGTTTCTGAAATTGGATATGGAAGTTTACCTGATTTGGAAAATAACGAGATTTTGTTTAGAGATAAAGGAAACCCAATAACCTACCCTTACATATACCATATTAATTACAACAGGGATATCAAAAAAGCTTTAAAGGAAACTGGTTTGGATAAAATTTTTAAATCTGCTACTGATTTCTACCTAAAACAACAAGAAATTCATGGAATTGCTAATAAAAGAATGCTCGAAGCCATTAGGTCCAACCCCAGTGTTATTGGTTACTGTGTACATGCTCTAACAGCCGGAGATTGGATTATTGGTGCGGGATTAATTGATCTTTGGAGAAATCCAAAAGGGAAAGCATACGATCTAACAAAAGAGGCTAATGAGGACAGAATTATTGTGATTAGGACTGATAAAAGAAATTATTACCTAGGAGAATCTATCAAAACAGAAATTAAAGGTATAAACGATAAAATTGAGTTAAATGGTAATCTTTCTGTCAAAATAAAGTCTAAAAAAAACAATAAGGTCTTATATGAAAATAATATAAAAACAAAGCTTAAAAACGGAATATCTCTCCTACATAACAGTACTGTAGAATTAGAGAAAGGAAATTACTTCATTGAAGCAAATTTTAATTCACAAAAAACTAAATTATATTCAACTATTGAATTCAGTGTTTATGATTTAAAATCAAAACAAATTGTTAAAAAAATAGCTCTTGCAAATAAGGACAATAAACTAAAAAAATTTCTTATTGATAAAGGGTTTGAGGTAGTAAATTTTGATCAGAAACTTAATGTCCATATTCCTGTAATATTCAGTAATGAAAAAGCAGAATTTATTAATTCAAGTGATGGAAACGTTGTTAAAAATGAAGAAATTCAAGACAACCTTTTATCACTCAATGAGCCTTCATCAAATTCAAAAAATAGCAAACTAGAATCGAGAATAAAAGATTTAAATAGTTTTGTAAACAGAGGAGGAAATGTCATTTATCTTTCTGTGCCTGGAAAAACACGTGTAAGGAAAGGACCAAATCTAACTTTTATTGACGAAGGAGAAAGTTATTTGCCAGTTAAGTTTGTAAAAAATATTTCACAAGGATTATGGGATGGAATTCTACATATTAATTCTAATCATAAAATTTTTAAAAATCTTCCAAAGAATGTCAATATGAGTGGTACATATGAGAACATAGCTCCAACCATAACCATGAGGGGAATAGAAGCAGAAAATTTAGTTAACACCATAGCATTTGACAGAATTCCCAACGGAAATATCATGAAAAGAAACTATATTGGCTCTGGCGATGTGTGGTCAGGATCAGATCTCTCGATTGTTAAGCATGGAGAGGGGGAAATTATTCTATCCACACTAAAATTAATTGAAAATATAGGATATGACCCTATTGCTGATATTGTTTTAATGAATATGATAAATTACACAGATTAATGGAAACCCAAAACTATATAATCGAATTTATGTCGAATGAATGGATTAGAAATACAATCATTTCTTTTTTTTCCATCTTAATCATACTTTTTATATCAAATAATTTTTTTAATAAAGAACAAAAGTTAAAAATTGTAAAAATTCTCTCTTTATTTATGATTATTATGACAATTACTGACCACTCCAGAAATATTATGAATGGTCTTTGGAATATTTCAGAGAATCTACCGCTTCAGTTGTGTGGATTAACAAATTTGATTGCCTGCTCTGTTTTATTTACTAAACTTAATAAAAGAGTTTTTGAGTTTTTTTATTATGCAGGAATTATAGGTGGAATTCAAGCTTTTTTAACTCCTCAAATAAATAATTTTGATGGTACAAATTTTGAATATATATCATATCATTCATCTCATGCTGGAATAATATTAATTCCGATTTTTCTATTTCTAAACTTAAATCATGCAATTACGAAATTTTCATGGTTTAGAGTTTGGATTTATCTAAATATAATTATTGCTTTCATAATTCCGTTAAATTTCCAAATTGACTCTAATTATATGTATCTAGCATCTCCACCAAATGTAGATAATCCACTTTTAATTGGTGAATGGCCATACTACATATTTTTTTGGGAGATAATTATGATTCTTTTCACTTATACACTTTATGTTATATCAACAAAAAAGTTTGTCTAAATGAAATCTCCCATTGAAGTTTTTTCAGATTGGGCAATATCCGGTAAAGATGATGGGATGAGGAAAAATCATTTTAAGCCCGTAATGAAAATGATAGAGTTATTTGAAGACAAGTATAAAAACCCGTACATAATTGATGCAGGATGTGGAAATGGTTGGTTAGTTCGCCATTTGGATGAAAATAAGAAATGCAAAAAAATTATTGGAGTTGATGGCTCAAAATCAATGATTACAAAAGCAAAGAACATAGACCCAAAAAATAATTACATATGCTCTGAACTTGATTTATGGAAACCTGATTATAAAGCTGATGTTGTTATGTCAATGGAAGTCATGTATTACTTTAAAAAACCTGAGAAAATCATTAAACATATATTTAATAATTGGATTAAAAAAAACGGTGTTTTTATAATGGGTATTGATTTTTATTTGGAAAATAAAAAATGTCATGATTGGAAAGAAAAGACTGGGGTTGATACTATGGAACTTTTCAGCTCTGCAATCTGGATTAAATTTTTTGAAAAAAGTGGTTTTAAAAATGTAAATAAATACTTCTTTAATGAAGGACAGGAATGGAAAGGAACATTAGTTGTTGAGGGTTTTAAATTCTAAGTTTTTCTTTTTAACCTCCAGCACCCCTCCCTTTAAATTATAAATCTTATTAAAACCTTTTTGCTGAATAAGTTTTGCAGCATAATAGCTTCTTCTTCCAGATCTGCAATAAAATATGATATTTTTTTTAGCCTTATATGAGGATATTGAATCTAAAAAACTGGGACTATAATAATCAATATTGATCGAACTCTTTATTCTAAATGAGTTATATTCATCTTGGGTTCTTACATCAATTAGTACGGTTGATTCTCTGTCTAAAATTTCTGACAATCTCTCAAAATCTATATCAATTATTGGTTGTTGAGAATAGATAAGATTTATGAAAAATAGAATTAGAAATTTTTTCATTTAAATCAGATTTTTGATTCCACTGAACCCTGTCTTAACATTGACTGGTTTTTTCAATCCATTTTTTTTGATTAAAGAGCAAGCAATTACACTCCTGTATCCTCCGGCACAATAAATGTAAGAATTAACATTTTTATCAAATTTCATTTTAACATCAATTTTTGATAATGGGATATTTATTGAAGATTGAAATTTTCCTTTACTTAGCTCTGGTTTTTCTCTCACATCAATTATTTGTGAATTTTGATGAGATTCCTTAATAAATTGCTCAGGACTTATTGAACGAACACTTTCTGTAGAATAACCAGCGGACTTCCAACTTTTTAAATCACCATCAAGATAGCCTATACAATTGTCAAAACCCACTCTTGAAAGTCTTGTTATTGCCTCTTCCACTCTATCCTTTTCAACAATTAAAATAATTTCTTGGTTTATATCCTTTATAATTTCACCAACCCAAGGAGCAAATCTTCCATCCAATCCAATAAATATTGATCCAGGAATATGTTCAGTACAATATTTAGATGATTTTCTTGTATCCAAAATAACAACATCTTTAGATTTCATTTTATTATTAACAAAATCTGGGTTCAATTTTTTAAGACTTTTACTTATTACTTCATCAATTCCCAAGTAACCTTCTCTATTTAATTTAACATTGGAGGGGAAATAAGCAGGTGGGACAGGCAAGTCTGTAACTAATTCTTTAACAAATTCAGCTTTGGATATCTTTCCGTTGAGGCTGTAATTGACTTTTTTTTGATTTGCCAAAGTATCAACAGTTTCATTCATCATATTTTTTCCACATGCTGAACCTGCTCCATGACCAGGATATACAATAATACTATCATCCAAAGGTTTTATTCTATTATTTATTGATTCAAACAACATTTCAGCTAACTTTTCTTTACTAATACCCTGATATCTCTGAGCCACATCAGGAATACCAACATCACCTAAAAAAAGAGTATCACCTGTAAATATCGAGTGTTGTTTATTATTGCTATCAATTAGCAGGTAGCTTGAACTTTCAAGAGTATGCCCAGGGGTATGTATAAGTTGAATTTCAACATCTCCAAGCTTGAAAGTTTTGCAATCCTCAGAAATAATACAATCATATTTTGGATCTGCTTTTGGCCCATAAACTATTGGAGCATCTGTTTTCTCAGATAAAGTTAAATGCCCACTAACAAAATCAGCATGAAAATGTGTTTGAAATATATATTTGATTTTTGAGTTTCTTTTTTTAGCTTTCTCTATGTAAATATCCACTTCTCTTATAGGATCAATTATTGCTGATTCACCCCCACTTTCGATAAAATAAGAAGCCTGAGACAAGCAACCAGTATATATTTGCTCAACAAACATTACACAAAATTAATAAGAAAGTTTAATAATTGTTTTTTTAAATTAAATTAGTGTCCGTGGAATACGGCATAGTTAATTTAAGTTTAGTTCCCGTAAGGAAGAAAAACAATGCAAAATCTGAAATGATTTCACAACTTTTTTTTGGTGAACTTATTGAAATTATCTCAAGAAAAAAGAATTGGAGCTCAGTTGTTTCAAACATTGATAAATACAAAGGTTGGATAAGAACTTCTCATTTTCTATCAATTTCAAAGTCTGATTACATCAAATTGAATAATAAGAAAAAAAAATTTAGTAATACAGAAATAAGTATATCAAATAAAAAAATAAAAAAATATTTAATTCCATCTGGAAGTTTGATTAGCAATTGTAATTATTTAGGTTTTTCTTATGATTTGAATAACGTAAATTTCAATAATATTGAAGAAATCAGCATGACATTTTTAAATTCTCCCTATCTATGGGGAGGGAAAACCAAGTTTGGTTCTGATTGCTCTGGGTTTGTCCAAACAGTTTTTAAAATTTATGGAAAAATACTTCCGCGTGATGCGTATGAACAAGCATTGCACGGGGTTGAGGTTACAAGCATTAAAAACTCAAAAACAGGAGATTTAGCTTTTTTTGGAAAAAAAATTAATTTAATAACTCACGTAGGAATTATAATATCTACTAATAAAATTATTCATTCTTCAGGAATGGTAAGAATTGATAAAATAAATGATGATGGAATATTTCACCAAGATTCAAAAGAAATTTCACACGATTTAAAATTAATTCGGAGAATAATCTAATTGGATAGTTCCTCTATTTTTGCATTAATCATCTTGTAACCATCAATATTGTCAAGTTTGTAATAAAACTGTGACAATAGTTTTAATACTTCCAAATCATTTGGGTCATATTCAAGTGCCATCTCACAATATGGAATACACTTTCTCCAAACGTCGTTAAGGTCCTCTTTAAGTTGATCGTATTTAGCAATATCACTCCTTTTATTCGACATAGCAATTTCATCCATGTCGCTAATGATAATACTTTGTTCCTCCAACAAAATATTGACAATAGCTACATAAGAATCGACATAGTCAGGTTTAAACTCAATTGCTTTCTCAAAGTAAGATTTTGCATCAGCAGATTCACCCTGCTCAGACGAAATAATACCTAAGTTATAGTATAAAATACCGTTTTCAGGATCTTTTTCAACTGCTAACGTCATAATGTCCTTAAATTTTTGGCGATATTGAGATCTTAAATTATCATCGGTAGCGTTATTACTCAACCTTATGTATAAATCAGCTTCATTTAATATTAAATATAAATCATCAGGTTGAATGGATCTCGCTTCATTTATTGCTTCAATTGCAAAATCATCCTCACCTTTTTTCACATATATCAGTGCTATATTTTTTACGATTTCTGGATATCTAGATTCAGTTTGACCAATTCTTGGGTTCATATATTCTTTTGACGATTGGTATATTTTATATTCAGTTTCGGTTACTTTTTCCTCAACACCTGACTGGATATTTGTGATAAAATATTCATCCTTGATTCCAGTATAGTTTTTCTCTTTAAGTGAAAGATAATATTGAAGAGCAAGATCAAAGTTTTCAGCATTTACTGCACCACTCGCTGCAAAATATAAATAATCAATATTTGCTTCTTTATCCATTTCATATGCAAGCAATAGCTTTTCAACTCCATCCATCCATTTTTTAGATGAATTATCTGCAACAGCTGAATTAACAAGCGCAACCACCAAAATTTCCTCTAAATTTTTATAGTCAAGTTTAATCTCTGAATTATAAAATGAGGTATTGATAGACATAAGTTTTTCTAAAGAATTTGTAGCTAATACATAAGACTCAATTTCAGTATAAATTTTTGTAGCGTAATAATAGTATTGGGCATCAGTTTTACTATCTCCTGAAAGCAGAAGGTCTTTGTTTGAATTTAGTACTGATTCGGCTTCCTGAAAAAACTTTTCATCAATTAATCTCTTGATTTGTCTTAATTCCTTTTTTTGTGAAAACGAAAAACTAAAAAACAAAACTGCTATATATATATAAATTGATCTCATATTTAAAATATTTTTATTCCTCAACAACATCTATTTCATCGATATCAGTAACTTCTTGGTCGTCTAATACAACTTTTGCAACTGCGGCTATTGAATCATTATCTTTTATATTTATTAATTTGACTCCTTGAGTTGCTCTTCCCATAACTCTTAAGCTGTTAACCTCCATTCTAATTGCGATTCCCGATTTATTAATAATCATTAAATCATCTCCATCAGAGACATTTTTTAAAGATACTAAACTACCGGTTTTTTCTGTAATCGAAATAGTTTTTACTCCCTTACCTCCCCTATTAGTAATTCTATAATCTTCTAACTTTGATCTTTTCCCGTAACCATTTTCTGAAACAACTAATATATCGCTGTCCATATCATTAACTGAAATCATTCCTATTACCTCATCAGATTCATCTTTTAATCTAACTCCTCTAACACCAGATGCATTTCTGCCCATCGGGCGTGTTTTACTTTCCTCAAACCTTATACATTTACCAGATTTCACAGAAACCAAAATTTGTGAATTTCCATTCGTTAATTTAGCCTCAAGTAGTTCATCATCATCTTTTATTGTAATTGCATTTATTCCATTAGATCTTGGTCTAGAGTATTGCTCTAGTGATGTTTTTTTCACTTGACCTTTTTTAGTACACATGATAACATAATGTTGATTTATGTAATCTTCATTTTTTAAATCCTGAGTACATATAAAAGCTTTAACCTTGTCATCAGGTTCAATATTAATTAAGTTTTGAATCGCACGCCCTTTAGAAATTTTACTTCCTTCGGGAATTTCATAAACTCTCATCCAAAAACATTTTCCTTTTTGTGTAAAAAACAACATGTATTGATGATTAGTTCCTACAAAAAGGTGCTCAAGAAAATCTTCACTTCTAGTTGTAGAGCCCCTTTGGCCCACACCACCTCTATTTTGAGTTTTGTATTCGGATAATGATGTTCTTTTAATATATCCAGCATGAGAAATTGTTAAAACCACTTTTTCATCAGGAATCATATCTTCAATGCTTAGTTCACCACCGGAAAACTCAATAACAGACTTTCTTTGATCACCATGTGAATTTTTAACCTCTGACAATTCTTCTTTAATGATCGACATCCTTCTATCTTTGTTAGCTAAAATATCTTTTAAATCCTTTATCAATTCAACTAAACTATCATATTCATTTCTTAATTTATCTTGCTCAAGACCAGTGAGTTGCCTTAATCTCATCTCAACTATTGCCTTGGACTGATTTTCAGACAAATCGTATTTCTTTACAAGATTTAGTCTTGCATCATCAGCGTTTTTAGATGCTTTAATAATACTAATCATATCATCTATGTTATCAGAAGCTATGATTAATCCCTCTAAAATATGAGCCCTATCCTCTGCTTTTTTTAATTCATATTTTGTTCTTCTAACCACAACTTCATGCCTGTGATCAACAAAATGAACAATCATTTCTTTTAAATTAAGAAGTTTGGGTCTTCCTTTTACAAGAGCAATATTATTAACACTGAATGATGATTGTAGTGAGGTGTGCTTAAAAAGTTTATTTAATACAATATTTGGAATTGCATCTCTTTTCAATATATAAACAATTCTCATTCCCTTTCTGTCTGACTCATCTCTTATATTTGAAATACCCTCTATTTTTTTGTCATTGATAAGTTGAGCTGTTTTTTGAATCATATCTGATTTATTTACGAGATATGGTATTTCTGTGACTATTATACATTCTCTCCCATTGACTTCTTCAAAAGTAGCTTTACCTCTAATTACAACTCTTCCTCTTCCAGTTTCGAAGGCTTCTTTTACTCCATCATAGCCATATATTATACCACCGGTTGGAAAGTCAGGAGCTTTTATGTGATTTATTAATTCTGAAATTTCAATATTATTGTTATCAATGTATGCGATAGTACCATCAATTACTTCGCTTAAGTTGTGTGGAGGCATATTGGTAGCCATACCTACAGCAATACCTGAAGCTCCATTAACTAAAAGATTTGGGATTTTTGTTGGAAGAACAGTTGGCTCTTTAATAGAATCATCATAATTAAGTTGAAAATCTACGGTATCTTTATCCAAATCTTGAACCATTTCCTCTGATATCTTTTTAAGTCTAGCTTCGGTATATCTCATGGCAGCAGGGCTATCACCATCAATTGATCCAAAATTTCCTTGACCATCAACAAGCATATATCTTAGACTCCACTCCTGAGCCATTCTGACCATAGTATCATAAACTGAGCTATCACCATGAGGGTGATACTTACCCAGAACCTCACCAACAATAAAAGCTGATTTTTTGTATTTGCTATTAGATCGAAGTCCCAACTCACTCATACCAAAAAGAACTCTTCTATGAACAGGTTTTAACCCATCCCTAACGTCTGGAAGTGCACGTGAAACAATGACAGACATTGAATAATCAATGTATGCTGATTTCATAGCTTCCTCAATATTAATTGGGATTAATTTTTCTCCTTCTGCCATTAATTTTTAATTTTTAATAAATATACTTATCAATAGAGGAAAACCTACCCAAAAACAGATTCTAATATCATAAACTTATTAACATTTATAAACTAAATTTTATTAAAAATCTATGTGAATAACATTTAATTATTATTTTTAATGTATATGTCATTGTGACACATGTTTTTTTTGGTACAGGTTTTGATTTTTTAAAGATATGGATGATAATTTTTCTTCAAGAGTAAAAGATGTAATCACTTACAGTAAAGAAGAGGCTATTAGATTAGGTCATGATTTTATAGGTACCGAACATTTACTTCTCGGTATTCTGAGAGATGGAGGAGGCAAGGCCATAAAAATTTTAAAATCCTTAGAAATCGATCTTGATTTTTTGAAAAGGAAAATTGAAATATTAAGTCCACCAAATCCAATAATGAACTATGAAGAAAATCTTAGAAAGAATCTTCACTTAACCAGGCAAGCAGAGAGAGCACTAAAAACAACATTTTTAGAGGCTAAATTATTTCAAGGTAATTCAATTAATACTGCACACTTATTACTTTGCATTTTAAGAAATGAAAATGATCCAACAACTAAGTTGCTTGAAAAACTTAACATTAACTATGAATCAGTTAAAGATTTGTTTAAAGATTTAATGTCAGAATCAAATGAGACTCTTGAGCAATCAACCTCATCTCAAACTTACGATGACGAGTCTGAAAACAATGACGACTCTATTGAAGAAAATCCATTTTCTGTCAAATCAACACCAACAAAAAATAAAAAATCTAAAACACCTGTTCTTGATAATTTTGGTCGTGACTTAACCTCTTTTGCATCTGACGGTAAACTAGACCCTATCATTGGAAGAGAAAAAGAAATAGAACGTGTTTCTCAAATACTAAGTAGAAGAAAGAAAAACAACCCTCTGTTGATTGGTGAACCTGGTGTTGGAAAATCTGCTATTGCAGAAGGATTAGCATTAAGAATTGTTGAGCGTAAGGTTTCTAGGCTATTGTACAACAAAAGAGTGATTTCACTTGATCTTGCAAGTGTTGTTGCTGGAACAAAATATAGAGGTCAATTTGAAGAAAGAATGAAAGCCGTAATGAATGAGCTTGAAAAGAATAAGGATGTAATCCTTTTTATTGATGAAATACATACAATTGTGGGTGCAGGAGGAGCAATGGGTAGTTTGGATGCGTCAAATATGTTCAAACCTGCGTTAGCTAGGGGTGAGATTCAATGTATTGGAGCTACCACACTTGATGAATATAGGAAGTACATTGAAAAAGATGGTGCTCTCGAAAGAAGGTTTCAGAAGATTATTGTTGAACCTACAAGCCTAAATGAAACAATTGATATCCTCAATAACATAAAAGATAGATATGAAGATCATCACAATGTAAAATATACTGAATCAGCTATTGAGGCTTGCGTCAAGTTGACTGATAGGTATGTTAATGATCGAAATTTGCCTGATAAGGCGATTGACGCAATGGACGAAGCTGGATCACGTGTACACATTACCAACATGGATGTTCCTGAAAAAATTGTTGATTTGGAGAAAAGTTTGGAAGAGGTTAGAGAAAAAAAGAATTCTGTTGTAAAAAATCAAAAATATGAAGAGGCTGCAAGGTTGAGAGACGATGAAAAAAGGATTGAAAAAGAATTACTTTCAGAACAAGATAAATGGGACAATGAATTAAAGAAAAAAAGAGAAATAGTTGACGAGGAAAACATCATTGAAGTAATATCACTAATTTCTGGTGTTCCAATAACAAGCTCTAAAGATGAAAGTCATGAACTTGAAATTAATTTAGAGAAAAGTCTTAGAGATAGTATTATTGGGCAAGACCAAGCTGTAAAATCAGTCGTCAATGCCATACAAAGAAATCAAACAGGTCTTAAAGATCCAAATAAACCAATTGGATCATTTATATTTTTGGGTCAGACTGGTGTTGGAAAAACACAGCTTGCCAAATGTCTTGGATTAGAATTGTTTAAGAAGAAGGATTCACTTATCAGGGTTGATATGAGTGAATACATGGAAAAATTTTCAATAAGCAGATTAATTGGGGCTCCACCAGGATATGTTGGATACGAAGAAGGAGGACAATTAAGCGAAAGGGTAAGAAGACAACCTTATTCAATTATATTACTCGATGAAATTGAAAAAGCTCACCCTGATGTATTTAATATGCTTTTACAAGTTCTTGACGATGGTTTTTTAACAGATAGTGTTGGAAGAAAGGTTGATTTCAAAAATACTGTTATTATAATGACTTCAAATATTGGAACAAGAAAACTAAAAGATTTTGGAAATGGTGTTGGTTTTGACACAAACTACATGAAATATTCAGAAAATAAAAATACTCAAGATATCTTAAAGAAAAGCTTAAGTAAAAAATTCTCTCCGGAGTTTCTGAATAGGATTGATGAAATTGTTGTTTTTAATCAACTCAGTGTTGACAATATTGAAAAAATTGCAAAAATTGAAATAACCAAATTTGTCGAGAGGCTAAAAGAAATTGATTATTTAATTAAAATTGACACTAAAGCAATTAAATTTATTGCCAAAAAAGGTTATGATAAAGAATTTGGTGCAAGACCTATCAAACGTGCAATACAAAAATATCTCGAAGATGTAATTGCTAAAGAGATCGTTCAAAATAATTTCAAAAAGGGTGATAAAATTAACATCACCGTCACAAAAGATCAATTAGAAATTAAAAAAATCTAATTTATTTAAAGTCAAGAACTTGATCAAAACCACTCCCCTTTTTAACAGTCATGTCAACTTGGGTGCAAAAATGGTTGATTTTGCTGGTTTCAAAATGCCAATTCAATATCAAGGTATTACTACAGAACATTTAAATGTTAGAAATCATGTGGGTATATTTGATGTTTCTCATATGGGTGAATTTAAAATTTACGGAATTGGTTCAACCAAATTTTTAAATTATATATGCTCAAATAATATTGAAAAAATAAGTATTGGAAAAGCACAATATAATTTATTGATGAATCCAAATGGTGGAATAATTGACGATCTCATTATATACAAAACAGCAATCAGTGAATATATGTTAGTTGTTAATGCTGCAAATATTTCCAAAGATTATGATTGGATTAAAAAAAATATTAATGGTTTTGAATGTGAGATAAAAAATATTTCTGATGAAATTGGATTAATATCTGTACAAGGTCCAAATTCTACAAATCTTCTCAATGAAATTTTTTTTGGGCAAAATATTCAAAACCTTACAAAATTTTGTTTTAAAACAATTAGAAATATGACTGGCTTTAAAAAAGATATAATTATTTCTCAAACAGGATACACTGGTTCTTTAGGATATGAGATTTATGTTGATAATGACGACATTGTTTTACTATGGCAACTACTCTTAAATTTTAGTGATAAATACAAAGTCATGCCTGTTGGATTGGGAGCAAGGGACACCCTTAGATTAGAGATGGGTTATTGTTTATATGGAAATGATATTAATGATCACACAACACCTTTTGAAGCTAGTTTGATGTGGGCCACCAATCTTAATAAAAATTTTATAGGAAAACAAAAACTATTACATTCAATTCAAAATTCGAAAAAAAGAATGATAAACTTTAAAATGACCGAAAGAGGAATTCCAAGAAATGGATATAAAATATTTAGTCAAGAGAAAAAAAATATTGGATATGTAACGTCAGGAACATACTCCCCTACTGAAAAAATTGGTATAGGAATTGGTTACATCGAAAATAGTGATAATAATAATTTATTTGTTTATAATAGAGATAGATACTTAGGTATAAAAATAATAAAACTACCAATCCATGGGTAGAGCATTTGAGTTTAGAAAGGCCAGGAAGTTTAAAAGATGGGCTGCAATGGCAAAAACTTTTACACGAATTTCAAAAGATATTGCCTTGGCTGTGAGGGATGCAGGGCCAAATATTGATTCAAATTTTAGATTAAGATCAATTATTCAAAATGCAAAGTCAGCAAACATGCCAAAAGACAATATTGAAAGAGCAATAAGAAATGCAAGCAATAAAAATATTGATAACTATAAGGAAGTTATTCTTGAGGGCTATTCAAAAGGTGGTGTTGCAGTAATTTTGGATTGCATTAGTGATAATAATAACAGAACAGTTGGAAATATAAGAAGCTATTTTAACAAAACAAATGGTAACTTAGCAACAAGTGGATCTGTTGAATTTCTTTTCAAAAAGGTTTGTTTTTTTAAAATTGACTCTGTTAAAAATAAAGAGGATCTTGAACTTGAATTAATTGATTTTGGATTAATAGAGTTGGAACTTGACAATAATCCTGACTTTTTAATCATCTATGGAGAGTTTGATTCATATGGAAAATTATATCAAAAACTAGAGGAAAGAAAAATTGAAATTATAGAATCAGATTTTGAAAGGATACCTTTAAACTATAAAAGTATAGATGAGAATCATCTGCTAAACTTCAATAAATTTATTGAAATATGTAATCAAGATGAAGACATCCAAAAAATTTCTCACAATCTTCAACTATGAATATTCACTAATTTTTCCCTTAATTCCATTAAAAAAGCCTTTAAACTTATCCATATCTTTATGAATATCTGAGGTGATTTCAAAAGGTTGTGAAAAATTTACAACTTTTTCGGTGTAGTTGAGAGAAACGCATATTACAGGTACTTTCGCTTTTTTTGCAATGTAATAAAAACCTGTCTTCCATTTTTCAACTTTTTTTCTTGTACCCTCTGGTGATAACGCTAATCTAAATACATTTTCTTTACAATACATTTTTGCGATCTGTTCAACAGTATTTGATTTGCTATTTCTATCAACAGCAATTCCACCCATATACTTCATAAAAATATTTAAAGGAAAAATGAATAATTCCTTTTTGCCAATGAAATTAATTTTAAGTTTTATAATTTTTCTAACCAAAACCCCAATCAAAAAATCAATCCAATGAGTGTGTGGTGCTACAATTATAACACACTTTTTAGGAAAAAAATTAAAATTACCTGAGATTTTCCATTCGAGCACTTTGAAAAATAAAAAATCAATCATTTTAAAAAACTTCTTGCATCTTCTAAATCAGATTGAGTATCAATCGAAAGAGTTTCACCACTAACTTGAATCATCTTAAATTTAAAGTTATTTTCAACAATTCTTATTGCTTCTATTTTTTCTTTCTTTTCATTTAAGGTTTGGGCAATACTTCCAAATCTTTTCAACGCCGATTTTCTAAATGCATATACTCCAATATGTTTAAAAAATGTATTACACTTTTTATATTTTCTTGTAAATTTGAGAGCGTACTGATTTTCATCTATTTTTACTTTAACTACACTACTTTTTTTTGCAGTAAAACTGTCAATTTTAGTAATTAATGAAACAACATCTATTTTGTTTTTATTATCATTTTCAAAAACCTTGACAATTTTTTCAATTTGTTTTTTTTTAAGGAATGGTTCATCACCTTGAATATTAATTGCTATTTCACAATCAAAATTATCAATAAACTCTGCTATTCTATCAGTACCAGTTTTATGTTTCTTCTTACTTATAAAGTGTTTTATTGAATATTTATCAAGTACTTTAGAGATCTCGAGAGAATCAGTAATAACTACTACTTCGCTAAAAATATTAAAATTTAATAGGTTTGTGAATGTTCTAACAATAAGAGGAATTCCACCGATTTTTTTTAACATTTTTCTTTCGAGTCGGGTGGATTCTAGTCTAGCAGGAATTAAAGCAATAATTGACACTACCCAAAAATAATTATTAATGTTTGTTAATTTAAAAAAAATTGTAGTTTTGTTTTTCTGATGAAAAAAATTGAATTAACAGAAAAACAAAGAAATATTACTACTTATGTTCTTTACTTACTTTCAGCGGTCTTAGTTTTTCTAATTTTTAGATCAATAAATGCTCCAATCAAATTTAATGAAGTTAAAAACAAGAGATACTCAAAAGTTATTGAGAGATTGAAAGATATTAGAAACGCGCAAATAGCTTTCAAGAGTGTTAATGGCATATATTCAAATGATTTTCAAGAATTAATAAAATTTGTTGACTCAGCTGAGTTCACAATTACCCAAAAAAGAGACTCTAGTTATATGGAGTATGATAGAATTTATAGAATTGACATGCTGAGAGAAATTATTGTAACAGACACTTTAGGCTTTGTCTCTGTTAGAGATTCTCTATTTGCAAACAACCTTGATTATAAGGATATGGCATCCGTACCCATTCAGGGTATTAAAAGTTTATTTTCACTTAAAGCTGATATTATTGATAAGAATGGTTATAATGTTCCAGTTTTTGAAGTAAGAGTTCCGAAAGACATTGTTCTTTTTGATCAAAATAAAGGGTTATTGAGTCAAGAAAAAGAAACCATCTCTGTAGATGGTGTTAATGGTCCTGATTTAGTTTTAGGGTCACTTACTGATGTTAGTACTAGTGGAAATTGGCCAACAACTTTCGATGTTGAAACAAAATAAATTAATCAAAGTTTATTTAGATTTAGTCCTAACTCCAACCTTTGTTTATACACAACTAAAGGATTACAACAGCGGCAAAATTATACAGAGAGAAAGGTTAGATTATGAAAAATTATCAGACCCCAGCTCATTGCTACCAAAAATAGAAAAGATATTAGAAATTATAAATATTGATTTATATGATGTAGTTGAGCCAAAATTTGTATTTGACAATAACTATTACATTTTTGTTCCATATTCACTTTATATTAAGGGAAAAGAAAAAACATTTTTAAAATTTAACGTTGGATTAGAAAGTGATGATTATATCACTACTGACAATATTGAAAAATTAAGTATTCATAATCTGTACCTTCCATATGTTAATATTAATAATTATTTAATTGAGAAATTTAAAAAACTAGAGTTCTACCATTACAACACAGTTTTAATAAATAAAATTGTTAGTATTAATAATTCTGATTCATTTCATTGTTTTATTGAAAATGGTGGTTTAAAAATATTGATCATAGAAAACGGTGAAATCTTATTTTTTAATTCTTATTCATATAAAACATTAGATGATATTTTATATTACACACTAGTTGCGATGAAAGATAAAAGTTTTAAAAATAAGAATGTTCCAATAAATATACACGCGAATAAAAAAATTGAAGAAATTAAAGTCAAATTTAATGGCTTTTTAAAAAATATTTCAGTTGTAAAGAATAATGATTTCACTCAAGTTCTTTAATTAATGAGGGTTATCTCTGGAATATTGAAAGGAAAACAATTAAAAATTCCAAAAAATATAAAAGTTAGACCTACAACTGATCAGTCAAAAGAAGCCCTATTTAATATTCTTAATAACAGATTAGATTTTAATAAAATCAACGTATTAGATCTTTTCTCTGGGACTGGCTCAATAAGTTTTGAGTTTTCATCTAGAGGAGCTAAAACAATCTATTCAATAGACAAAAATTACAGCTCAATAAAATTTATTAAAAGTTTTTCCTATGAAAATAATTTAAATATTAATGCTATCAAAGCTGATATATTCAAATCTACACTACAATTTGATATTCGATTTGATATAATATTTGCAGATCCTCCCTATTCTAATAAGGATGAATATTATCGTGAACTTATATCAATACTTAGAAAAAAATTGGACCATTCAAAAGGATCATTATTAATATTAGAGCATCCTGAAACTATTATCTTTAAAAATGATAAAACGATTTTAGAAAAAAGAAAATACGGTGGATGTTCATTTACTTTTTTTGTTTTATAATATATTGATAATCAACGTTTTGTTTAAATATATTTAAACAAAATATGTAATTTTTTATTTTTTCTTACCAGCCCTAAATAAGTACTCCTTTTCTTGTTTAGAAAGACTATCGTAACCTGACTCAGAAATTTTATCAAGTATAGAATCAATTTTATTTTGATCAAATAAACTGTCATTATTTTTTTTTAATTTGTTTCTTTTTTTTGATGATTCAAAAAATTGAAAAAATGAGTCAATAAAATTACTTTTGTATAAATTTCTATAATAATAATAACCCCAAATTGCACCACCAATGTGAGCAATATGTCCCCCAGCATTTCCATTTGGTATCTGAATAATATCATACAGAAATAAAAAAATTGCTAAATAATATAATTTCAAATCAAAAAAGAAGATCCTAATTCTATAATTAGGGTTATAGAATGTCAAAAAGAATATAATTGATGAGACACCAGCTGAAGAACCAATCATTGATGATTTTATTCCGCTAAAGACAGGAAATAGATTATAACTGATAATATATGTTATCCCACCAGCAATAATTCCACTAAAAAAAAGATGTTTTAAAGTTTTTTTACCAAATAAATCAAGGACAATACTGCCAAAGTAATAGAATAAAACCATATTCCAAAAAATGTGAGAAAATGAATTTTGATTATGAAAAAATCCATATGTGAATATTGACCACGGCTTGAATATGAGCTCAGTAAAATCAGCTGAGATATAAAACCATTTGAATATCGATTGTGATTGAAACTTAATTTTAAAAAGATAAATAACAACATCAATTAAATAAGGAAAAAAATGGATACAAACTATATATAATATCAGCTTTTGAACAATATTTAAATTATTTAAAAAAAATCTGATTCTCCCCCTTAATTCCATCTTCTGTTATTAAATTGTGATTTTTTCCAATATAACATCATTATTAAACCCGTTAGTGCTCCACCAATATGCGCAAAATGAGCAATAGATCCTATAGAAGCTGATGTTAATCCAAAAAATAAATCAACAACAATTAAACCAGGTACTAAATACTTAGCTTTCACAGGTACCGGCGGAAATAATAACATGAGCTTTGTATTTGGAAACATAAATGAAAAAGCAACAACAATTCCGTATATAGCCCCAGATGCACCAATCATTGGGGTATTGAAATCACTGTAAGCAGATAACATTTCTGATTCAGAAACAAAGTCAAGAATATATGTGGGATATGTTGCTGTTTTTAAAACACTAATAATTTGTTGTTGACTAAAACTAGCGTCAGATAAAATATTCATGAATGAGTTGATATTTACGTAGTTCGAATAATTTTGTAAAACTGCTGCGCCAATACCACAAGAAAAATAAAAAAATAAAAACTTATTTTTTCCCCACAAACTAACAAGTGTAGATCCAAACATCCATAATGCAAGCATATTGAAGGCGAGATGCATTATATTTCCATGCATAAACATGTGAGTAACCAGTTGACTGTAAAGGAATTTATCATTTTCAAAATAGAATAATGAAAAGATATCTCTACTAATTGAATATGAGAACTGAGATCCTACATAAAAAATTAAGTTAATAACTAATAATTGCGTAATAATAAGCGGAGTTCTGTTCATTAATTAAATTTTGAATTAATGTTTTCTAAACTTAACTTATAGATTATCTTTTTGTTATGAGGACAAAAATTTGGTTCTTTACAATTAAAGATTTTATTAAGCAAAAGGTCTTGCTCTTTTTTATTTTTTAATTTTAATATTCTTTTTGACTTTAAATTTGCAAGTAACTTAGCTATGTGATCATTTAAACTTGGAGACAGCTCTTCAAAATTTGATGAATTTTTTTCGATAATGTCCTTAAAAATAGACTCAATTTCCCTGAAATCAAATATTGGGTGGATGGATTTGATATTAACATTATTTTTTTGAACGGAAAAGATAAAACCTAAGTGACTAAGAATATTTTTTACCGATTTAATTATTAAAATATCAATGGGAGAAAAGCTTATTTCAATTGGATATAACAATCTTTGTGATAAATTCTTTTTATTATTAATTTCATTTAGAAACTGTTCGTAATAAATTCTATAGTAAGCTCGCTTTATATCAATAACTAATAAGTCTGTTTTACTCTTAGTTATTAAAAATTTATTAGAAAAATCAAAAACAGGATATTCACTAATTAACTCTAAATCATTATAATTAAAAATAGATGAACTTTCATTTTTAATTGAGGCTTCATTTGAATTTGAAACTTTAATTGTATCGTTGGTTTTAAAAGGACTAAAATTATAATCCACATCCATTATTGGTGGTGAAACTCTCGTGTGAGAGTGAATTGATAAATTAATATCATTATTAAAGTCAATGTTAGGGATAATATTATATTTTCCTAAACTGTGTTTAATTGTAGACATAATTATGGCATATATTATATTTTCATCATCAAATTTCACCTCAATTTTTGATGGATGAACATTGACATCAATTTTAGATGGGTCGCTTTCTAAAAATAAAACATAAGATGGTTTTATTTCTTTATCCACAAGACCATCATAAGACATTGAAATTGCGTGGTTTAAATAACCACTTTTTACATATCGATTGTTTATAAATAAAAACTGGTTATTTCTAGATTTGTTTAAATATTCAGGCTTAAAAATATATCCTTTTATTTTGATAAGATTTGTTTTTTCTTCAATTGGAATTATTTTTTTTTCTACTGATTTTCCCAAAACCTCCACTATTCTTTTTTTTTGATTTCCATTTTTTAAATTATATAAAAGCTGATGGTTATGTCTGAGTGTAAATTCAATTTCAGGATGGGAGAGCGACAACCTAATGAACTCATTCATTATGTGTCTAAACTCTATTTTATCAGATTTTAAGAATTTTCTTCTTGCTGGAACATTATAAAAAATATTCCTTGATATCACAGTAGTACCCTTTGCTCCAACCTCCTCAGAGTGTTTTGAAATATTATTATTTTCAATCTGGATAAAATTTCTGATACCATTATTGTTGTCACAAGACGATATTTTCGTTTTTGAAATAGAGCAAATACTTGACAAAGCCTCACCTCTAAAACCTTTCGATTTTAGAGTAAATAAATCATCAAATGAATTTAATTTTGAAGTAGAATGGTTAAAAAAACAAATTTTTAAGTTGTTTAAGTTCATTCCATCACCATCGTCACTGACTTGTATTTCAGTTTTGCCATAATCAGTTATAAAAACATCAATTTTTTTTGCATTTGAGTCAATTGAATTTTCGACAAGCTCCTTTAGTATTGAAGATGGTCTTTGAATCACCTCTCCTGCAGCAATTTTATTAACAACATCAACTGGAAGT
>CACLQX010000013.1 GCA_902609185.1 uncultured Bacteroidota bacterium
GTTACAGGAGCGGACTATAATAAAAAAATAAATACATTAGTTTTGACATCAACTATCAATTTTGATGAATACTATATTTTAGTAATAAATGATTTTAGTTTAAATAATAAAGATCATAAAATTAACATGTATGAAATTCCAATTGGTAAGACTCAGGTTGAAGCAATAAAAATAATTGATGAAAATACATTTTGGATAACTTCTGAAGATGAGAGCAGCAGCTCAAGTGCTAGACTCATGAAAATTAAATTATAAAACATTCGTTTTTAAATATACCTCTTCCTAAAAATATTTAAATTGCATCAATGAAATGGGAAGACCTACTATCTCTTAAAAGACATGGCGATAATGTCAAAAGACTTAGGGCTGAACAGGATGACACAAGAGTTGGATTTGATGTTGATTATGATAGAATCATTTTTTCTTCGTTCTTTAGAAGCCTACAAGACAAAACACAAGTAGTACCATTTTCTAAAACAAGTTTCGTTCACACGCGCTTAACTCATAGTTTGGAAGTTTCTGTTGTTGGCAGAAGTTTAGGGAGGATAATCGGAAAACACATATTAAATAAATATCCCCAACTAGATCATATCCACAAATTCCAGATTAATGATTTTGGTAGTATTGTAGCTGCTGCATGTTTGGCTCACGATATAGGCAACCCACCATTCGGTCATAGCGGTGAATCCTCTATTGGTGATTTTTTTAAAATTGGGGATGGAAAAAAATACAAAGATTTACTGACAGACATTCAGTATAATGATTTGTGTAAGTTTGAGGGAAATGCCAATGGGTTTAAAATATTGACAGAATCAAAAATAGGTTCACCAGGTGGTTTGAGATTAAGTTATGCAACACTTGGAGCTTTTACAAAATACCCAAAACTTTCTCTTCCTGACGACAAAACAGGAAACATTAAGAATAAAAAATATGGATTCTTTTCAAATCAAGCGAAATTCTTCGATGATGTTGCTAGTGAATTGGGATTGAAAATATCAGAGTTAAATTATATGAGACACCCTTTGGCATTTTTGGTTGAAGCTGCTGATGATATTTGTTACTCCTTAATTGACTTTGAAGATGGAATAAATTTAGGATGGATTCCAGAAGAATATGCTTTGGAATTTTTGGTAAAACTCGTTGCAGATTCAATTGACAAGGAAAAATACAATAAGATGAATTTAAAGTCTCAAAGAGTTTCTTACTTAAGAGCTTTAGCCATCAATACACTTATTAAAGAAGCTGTTCAAATTTTTGTTGAAAACGAAGAACAAATTTTAAATGGAAATTTTGAATTTTCACTATTGTCAAAAAGCAAGTTTAAATCGCAAATGAAAAGCATAATTGAAGTTAGTGTTGAAAAAGTATACAAGTCTTCTGAGGTCATTGAAAAAGAACTCACGGGTTACAAGGTTTTAAATTTTCTTTTAAAAACCTTCACAAATTCTGTCATGAATTGGAGAGATGACAATCTGAATGCTTTTGATGAACTTGCTCTTGAGTGCATTCCAAAAGATTATTTAAATAAAGATGTGGATGTATACACCAACCTTTTAGATGTTAGTTGTTTTATTGCAAGTTTAACAGATGGTCTTGCATTGGAATGGTATGAAAAACTGAGTTGATGGATCAAAAAGAAAAAGATATTTTTTTTATGAAGAAGGCAATTCAGGAAGCAAAATTTGCCTTTGAAAAAAATGAGGTTCCTGTAGGGGCAGTGATTGTAGCTCAGGATAAAATCATTGCTAGAGCTCATAATTTGACTGAGTTATTAAACGATGTAACTGCTCACGCTGAAATGCAGGCAATAACATCAGCTTCTAGCTATTTGGGCGGTAAATATTTAAAAGAGTGTACAATTTATGTTTCATTAGAGCCATGTCAAATGTGTGCTGGAGCGCTTGCTTGGGCTCAAATTGGTAGAATTGTTTTTGGAGCCAGTGACCCACACAGAGGATTTAGAAAATTAAACACTAAACTTCATCCAAAAACAAAAGTCTCTGGCGGCATACTTTCAAAAGAATGTAAATTGTTGATAGACGCCTTTTTTATAAAGCAAAGAAAACTCAAATCTTAGTCCTTATATATATAGTCCTCAATATTTTTATTTCTATACCTGTAGTAAAGAAAAAGCGGTAAAAAAACAAAACAAAAAAATAAAACCCCGGCTCCAATGATTTTCTCTCCACTTCCATAAACTTGGTTATTTAGGTAAATCCCATAGAATATCATTGAGAGATTGGAAATGAAAAGTATGTAAAGTAGAATTTTGTAAAGCAATTTTATTTCAACTTTATGTTAAGTTCATCGAGTTGATTCTTATCGATTTGAGAGGGACTATCAATCATCACATCTCTTCCGCTGTTATTTTTTGGAAAAGCTATATAGTCTCGAATTGAGTTATCTCCGTTCATTACTGCAACTAGTCGGTCAAGTCCAAAAGCAATTCCCCCGTGTGGCGGAGCACCATATTCAAATGCATTCATTAAAAACCCAAATTGCTCTTTGGCTTCCTTTTCACTAAATCCTAATATTGAAAAAATTTGATTTTGCAAATCTCTATCGTGAATCCTAATAGATCCACCACCAATTTCATTTCCATTAATAACTAGGTCATAAGCATCTGCAACGACATTAGAAGGTTCTTTTTCTATGGTATCAATATTCTTGTCTTTTGGAGAGGTAAATGGATGATGAATAGAATGGTATTTATTCTCATCCTCATCAAATTCAAATAATGGAAAATCATTTACCCAAAGCGGACAGAATTTTTTTTCATCAATCATACCTAAATCATCCGCAATTTTTAATCTAAGCTGTCCAAGCTGAGTCAAAGATTTCATTTTGTTTCCTGAAATTAAAAACGTTGTTGAGTTTTCTGAAAAATTTCCAACAATCTTTAAAAGATCATCGTGATTGTAAAACTTATCAATTGAGGATTTTGAACTACCATCACTATTGTGCTTGATCCATATTAATCCTTTTGCACCAATTTGAGGTTGTTTAACCCAATCCGTGTATTGATCGATTTGTTTTCTGGATAAGGGTTCACCCGAATTAACTGTAATTCCACAAACATATTCACTATCATCCAATATTTTAAAACCTTTTCCTTTGCTGCTTTTAGTACAATCAAAAATTTTCATATCAAACCTTGTATCTGGTTTATCAGAACCATAAGTTTCTAATGCCTCTTGGTAAGTTATTTTAGGAAAATCTTCTAGGGTTATATTAATACATTTTTTGAAAATATTCTTTACTAGATTTTCAAATATTAACAAAACATCATCTTGTTCAACAAATGACATTTCGCAATCAATTTGTGTAAATTCTGGTTGACGATCAGATCTTAAATCCTCATCTCTAAAACATTTTACAATTTGATAATATTTATCCATTCCACCCACCATCAAAAGTTGTTTGAATGTCTGAGGAGATTGGGGAAGGGCATAAAATTCACCTTTATTTATTCTTGAGGGAACAATAAAATCTCTTGCTCCTTCAGGTGTGGACTTTATTAGATAAGGTGTTTCCACATCAATAAAACCCGACTCGTTCAAGTATTTGCGAATTTCAAGCGTTACCCTATTTCTAAAAATTAAATTATTCTTTATCAAATTTCTTCTAATATCGAGGTATCGATATTTCATCCTTAATTCTTCCCCTCCGTCTGTATTATCATCAATTGTAAAAGGAGGAATTTTTGACTCATTGAGAATCTCAACCTCAGACAATGAAATCTCTATATCACCAGTTTTTATAATAGGATTTTTAGATTGCCTTTCCTTGACGATTCCTTTAACAGAAACCACATATTCTCGGCCTATTTTTTTTACTTGATTAACTAAATCTTTACTTGATTCATTAATATCAATAATGATTTGAGTGATTCCGTACCGATCTCTCAGATCTATCCAAAGAAGTGATCCCTTGTCTCTTATTTTATGAACCCAGCCCGAAAGCTTAACATCCTGTCCAACATGCTCTGTTCTAAGCTCTCCACAATTATGACTTCTGTACATGGTTACAAATATCTAATAAATAAATTAAATAATTTGTTCGAATTTTAATCTATACCATTAATGATGTATTTTTGATTTCACTAATGGAAAAATTCAAATCTCAGATTAACTTGATTGAAATTGAAATTGATAAATACATCAATTCACTGGGAGATAATTCAATTTATGATTCAGTAAAGTATTTTTTAAAACTTCCATCTAAAAGAGTCAGACCCTTATTTACTCTTTTAACAAACGCATTATACAATAACGATTATTCATTTGCAATTCCTGCAGCGCTTTCAAATGAAATGTTTCATAATTTCACCTTGCTTCATGATGATATCATGGATTCTTCCAAGAAAAGAAGAGGGTTTGACACAGTCCATGAGAAATGGAATGTTAACCAGGCAATTCTTTCAGGAGATTCAATGCTCATAATGGCTACAAAATTTTTAGATTTTTATGAGTCTAAAATCCAGAAAGATCTTTTAAAACTCTTTAATTCTACAGCTTTGGAGGTTTGTGAAGGTCAGCAACTGGACATGGAGTTTGAAAATAAAATCGATATTGATTTCGATGATTACATCGATATGATCACAAAAAAAACATCAGTTTTAATTGCATCTTCAGTCAAGATGGGAGGCATTATCAATGAACTCGATAAGGATGAGTTAAATTGTTTGTATGATATTGGTTTAAACTTAGGTATTGCGTTTCAAATTCAGGATGATTATTTAGATCTATTCGGCGATGAGAAAATAATTGGCAAAAAGGTTGGACTAGATGTAATAAATAATAAAAAAACAGCTCTTCATCATTTGTTTGTAAATCAAGCATCAAAAACAGAACTAAGTAAATATCAAGATTATATGCTACTAAAAAATCATGATGAAAAAGTTGAAAAAATCAAGTATTTATTTTCTAACAATAATACAGACAAATCTTTAAAAAATTTAGTCGAAGATTATTCAAATAAGGCAGATTCTATTATTCAAAAATTAACGCCTGAGTTTGATAAAAGACCTAATTTAATTTTACTGAGTGAGTTTTTATTAAAAAGAAATTATTAGTCAGTATATTTGATTAGTGAGCATCTGAAAATATTATTTTCATTATAATTATTACAATTGGAGAATTTTTTAAATTCAATTTTAGATTTTTTTAAGCAACAGGAAAGTCCAATCTTAATGGCTCTGTATGCTGGACTTTTTACATGGATTCTAACTGCCCTTGGGGCAGCATTGGTTTTTTTCTTCAAATCTACAAACAGGAAGTTTTTGGATATGGCTTTGGGTTTTACTGCAGGAGTCATGATTGCCGCAAGCTTTTGGTCTTTAATCGCCCCAGCAATTAGTGCTGTGGAGATTCAAAATGAATTAGGGCAATCATCCATGCCTTCATTTTTGCCACCTGCAATTGGATTTTTTTTGGGTGCTATATTTATGTTTATTTTAGATAAGGCCATACCTCACCTACATATTTTTGGGAAGTTGAAAGATGCAGAAGGTCCTAAAACAGACTTAAAAAAAACCTCATTACTTGTACTCGCAATAGCAATTCATAATATTCCCGAGGGTTTAGCAGTTGGTGTTGCATTTGGTGCACTTTTTATTCCTGAGTTTTCAGATGTCTATACTTTAGGCGCCGCTGTTGCACTTGGTATTGGAATTGGTTTGCAAAATTTTCCTGAGGGGTTTGCCGTCTCTATGCCAGTTCGAAGAGCTGGATTATCTAGAAGAAAATCATGGTTTTGGGGTCAACTATCAGCCATTGTAGAACCAATATTTGCTGTAATTGGAGCTGCTCTCGTTATGTTAGTATGGCCTATACTTCCTTATGCACTTTCATTTGCTGCTGGAGCAATGATTTTTATTGTTGTTGAAGAGGTAATTCCCGAAAGTCAAAAAGGTGGAAATACCGATTTAGCTACAATGGGTCTCATTGCAGGATTTATTGTTATGATGTCTCTAGATGTCGCATTGGGTTAGTAAAACAAAAAGTGATTAACTTTGTATATCTAAAAATGGAAAAGTTTTCAAAAATTCCTCCCCCAGTCGTAGCTTTAATTTTAGTTATTTCTAATTACTTTTCATCAAAAAAAATTGATTTAATTCACATAACGTTTCAAACGTCAATAGCAATTTTTATATTGTTTGTCGGGTTACTTATTTTAATAAATCCAGTATTAAAATTTATAAAATCAAAAACTACCATTAACCCAATCAAGTTCAAGAAAGTCAATAAACTTGTAACATCAGGAATTTATAAATATTCTAGAAACCCTATGTATCTTGGTTTTTTAATAATAGTTATTTCTTCCTCAATTTTTTATTTGAACATTTATTCAATATTAACTCCTCTCTTTTTTTATATATGGATAAATAGATTTCAGATAAAAAGAGAGGAGATTTTTCTTACAGAAAAATTTGGCAAAGAGTACCTATCATACAAGAATAAGACTCGAAGATGGATTTAGTGACTAATCATTCAACTCGCTCAACCTGCCATTTGCAACTGTTGCAGCGTAATATTTTTCAACAGCCTTGTTGTAATAAAGTTTAGCATTTTCTAAATCGCCTTCATTGTAATAAAACTCACCCATTGAGTCGTACGGATTGTATCCATTTGGATACAGCTCAATGTATTCTTCAAAAAGTGATTTTGCTTTTTCTTTATCACCTATACCATAATAAAAGTAACCCAGTACATTAATTATTGGTGCAATCATATTTGAATGATCTCCACTAACAGCCAGTGATTCACTATCACCAACACCATCCCTAAGCTCAGCCAATAAAGATTCCATTTCGCTTATTTTATTTTCCATTCCAGGAATACTGAAAGCATAGTAATAATGAATGAGTTTTCCTTTAGGTTCTAAAGATCTCATTTCAGACCATTTATCATGAGCACCAGGACCAATTAGCGGCCACCAACGAGATTGTCTGGGCAAATCCAGAAGAGAAGCAAAAACTTTTGATGTTCCATTCTTTTCAGAAACATTTTCTTTTGCTTTTTCTATATGCATGGCTTCTTTTTCAGACCCAGCTGGAGCCAAACCTGCCAGTACCACATGTGGTCCAAAAAGAGATGGGTCATATTCCAATGCTTTTTCAAAAAATACATTTGCTTTTTCGTATTCGACATTGTAAAGATGACTAAAAGCAGCATTTGTCATCTCATTAGCAAAATCATTTTCGCTTTGCCATTCAATATAATCTCCAGTCGACGCATCAAATGACCATGTAGCATTGTCTTTATTGTTTTGAGTTTCACATCCAATAAAAATAATGGATAGAATAAATAATATTTTTTTCATTTTTGATTTTTAGATAAATTAAAATTAATGAAAAAAGATTGAAATGATTTTTTAATTCCTAGTTGCTTTTGCTATTTCTTCAAAATCTATTTGTGTGTATTTAAATTCTGAATTATTAAAAAGATTTTTACCGTATAGTTTTAGCCAGTCGTTATGAAGCGCCAAGTCAAACTCATGGGGAGGGTTAACTTTAAAAACTACAGTGTATTTATCATTGATTTCACCGGGGAGGGATATATTTCTTGCGTAATGAAAATTATCGATAAGATTTATGTGTGGAATTAAATCAACAAAGGTTTTCAACCCATTGGTTTCATTATAAACAGTGGAACTAATTCTTAAATAAGGAATGAATCCATCAGGTATAGCACCATCAGGTATGTTTACTGAGTCCCAATTGACTCTTGCCTCAATGTGAATGTTAGTTTCATCTTCTGATAAGTTTGTTGATTCAGGATGAACAGTATCCTTAATGGCACCCTCAAAAATAAATACGATACCAGGCTGTACTCTTTCTTCACCAATTATAAGTTCCTGAGAACTTAGATTACATTGAGCAATAAAGAAAATGGGAAAGAACAATAATAAAAAAATGCTATTAGATTTCTTCATATGACTTTTTCAGTATTTTAATATCAGACAATAGTTTTTCCATTTCCTCTAATTTTGTTCCATCGTAGTAGCCTCTTATTCTTTTTTCTTTATCAACAAGAACAAAATTTTCCGTATGAATCATTTGATTTTCGCCTCCCTTAGGATCTTCTTTTGCTACCAAAAATGATTTTCTAGCAAGGTTATAAATTTGTTTACGATCACCTGTCATCAAATTCCATTTTTCATCATCAACACCTTTATCTACAGAATACTCTTTGAGAACTTCAACAGTGTCAATTTCTGGTGTTACACTGAAGGATGCTAGCATAATGTCATCATCTTTTAATTTTTCTTGTATGTATATCATATTAGCAGTCATCATTGGACAAATATTTGGACAAGTTGTGAAGAAAAAATCAGCAACATATATTTTATCAGAGTAATCCTTTTCAGTGATTGTCTTACCATTTTGATTAACCATTGAAAATGGATTTATCTTGTGATATTTTTTTACATATTGAATTTCCTCCTCGACCAATTCTGCACTTACCATCGAAGGGCTGTATACAGGTAATTTTTTTTCAGGTGTTTGAGCCTCGGTTAATAAGCGAACTCCAACTACAGAGAAGATCAATAGGAATAAAATTATTGGCCAATATCTCTTAAAAAGCTTTTTATACATTAATTCAAAATTAGTTGATTTCAAATGTAACAATCAATAATCATACAGTTTTTTTCTGAACATAAAAAAGAGTATTTTTGAGCTCATTTTTAACAAATGGAAGTAATCCTAATTAAAGCCTTTCAACTCATTCTTAGCTTATCAATTCTTGTTGTATTGCACGAACTTGGCCACTTTATTCCTGCAAAACTGTTTGGTTGCAGAGTTGAAAAATTTTACCTTTTTTTCGATTGGCCATTTAGTTTATTTAAAAAAAAGATTGGTGACACAGAATATGGTATTGGAGCCTTGCCTTTAGGTGGATATGTAAAAATTTCGGGAATCATAGATGAGAGTTTTGATACGGATCATGTTAAATCCGAACCAAAGCCGTGGGAATTTAGATCAAAGTCAACATGGCAAAGGTTAATCATATTAATTGGTGGAGTAACGGTGAATTTGATTCTAGGGTTTTTTATTTATTCAATGGTAATACTCGTTTGGGGAAAAAATATTATTGCTTTTGAAGATTTAAATTCGGGTTTCACAGTTTCTGAATCAATGAAGAAAATTGGATTTGAAGATGGAGATAGAATTTTAAAAATTGATGGAAATGATTTAGAGGATCAATATCAAATTAGTAACATCTTAGTTTCTAGATCCGTTGATGTAGTTGAGGTTGTAAGATCCGATGAATCTAGAGACATTATCAATATACCCGAAAATATTGGACTTGAAATCATTACTGCTGGTGTAACACCCTTTGCTCTTAATAGAAATATTGTAATTGACTCTGTGTCTGCTAACTCACCTGCAGATTTTAGTGATATTAAAAAGGGGGATATTATTAATAAAGTTAATGGCACTAAGCTTTTATCATTTGATGAGTTTGAAGGACTTAAGGAAATTAATTCTGATTATGTTGAGTTAGAGCTTATTAGAAATGGTAGTGAATTTTCTACAATCGTACCATTTGAATCTATGGATAAATTAATTGGTATAGTAATAAAACCAGATTTAAATATTACAACAAAAAAGTATGGTTTTTTTGAAAGCATTGTTGAGGGATATGATGAGGCATATTGGAAGTTGAATGATTATATATACCAATTTGGATATCTTTTCACTAAAGAGGGTGCTTCTCAACTAGGTGGATTCGGAACAATTGGAAATATTTTCCCAGCTAAATGGGACTGGAAAAGGTTTTGGGAAATGACAGCATTTCTATCAATTATTCTTGCTTTTATGAACTTCCTCCCAATACCGGCTTTAGATGGAGGACATATAATGTTTGTTTTATATGAAATGTTTTCTGGAAAAAAGCCAAGTGATAAGTTTTTGGAATATGCTCACGGTGCAGGATTCATTTTATTAATAAGTCTATTCCTATATGCAAATGGAATGGACCTTATAAGAGCATTTTCTTAAATAAACTTATTACAAGTTTGAGTTAAAAAAAATAATAATTTATATTTGCCCTCACTTAAAATCCTCCTTAGCTCAGTTGGTTAGAGCATCTGACTGTTAATCAGAGGGTCCTTGGTTCGAGCCCAAGAGGAGGAGCAAGCGAAACCGCTACACTGCATATTCTTAAAGCCCACTTAAAAGGTGGGTTTTTTCTTTTCAATTTTTAATAAATTACATTGATAGTGGCTCAAAAGAATATCTAGTTGGAACAAAATTATGTTCTTTAAAAATTTGCTGAGTCGTTGACTTAGCCAACCATTCTTTAAGCTTTGGAGGGTTTACATCAAAAAAAAGTTCCAATACATTTTGATGATCAATTTTACAAAAAATACTTTTTGAAGAATCACACCAATCAGAAAACTCAAATTTCATTCTTTCATATCCATTTATTTTGAAATCATCAGCATCATTACAACTAGCTGTTAGCATTAAGTTCATAATATTATAATTAAATTATTTATTAGGTTAATTTTTTATTTTCTATCTTAATTTAAATTTATTTAATTATTCAGAATAAAATTAATATAGAATAAAAAAATGAATAATGGAATTTGTAAAATAAAACTAACAATTAGTTTTTCTTTAAATTTTACATTTTCTTTCCATCCTCCCACCCAATTTCGAAAAGGGACTCTGTAGTTATTAATTTTATAATACGCTATAACACTAAGATACATGAGGACATAAGCTGTTATTAAGAATAGTATTGGGGTTAGGATTTTCATTATTTATCTATCTTTTTTATAATAAAGTATTTTACTTGTTAGCATATCCAATTTTTCATTAGTTTTTTGAATAATTCTAATGTTTTCAGTATCAGGGTTTTCAAACTCATCCAATAATCCTCTAGCTCGAGATTTATTACGCTGATAGGCTCCACAAAGATGAAATCCAATACATCCTGGATTTTTAAAAAGTTCTTCAATTTGATCTTTATACCAATTTCCATCGGATCTTTTATAAATTCCATCTCCTTTTATTATCCCAGATCCATCTGCCAAAAGCACAGGCTTTCCTGTTTTTTTATGCCATTTATCAAGATTTAGTTTTGGATTTTTAAAATCCTGAAAAGATAGTACATCAACATAAGGCAATGCAGCTTCAACAACCTCCATTGCTATAAGAGCATTTGCTTCATAACGATCTCCAAGTATCAAATGATTTGGATCATATTTTCTAATAGCATCGTGAATTGTTTTATAATATTGTTTAGCCATTTTAAAGAGTTCGTTTTTTCCCTCTTGAGTCTCTAGTTTTTTGGGATCGAAAATAGGCCCCCTCCATTCATTGTGGGGGCGATTGTGTACCCAAGTAGGACAATCACTGAAAAAATAACCAATTAAATTAGGATCATCTTTAACCTCTGCGCAATATGAACGCGCAACATAATCAACCCACTCTACCCATTCTTCACTAAAAAAATCATAATTTATTGTATGTTTTTCCCACTGATGCGATTCAATAAAAGGAAGCATACGACAATAAGGCATATTCAATACTTTTAACTCATCGTTAGTAAATGGCCTAGAATGTTGCCATTGCCTTACTGTAACTTCTTGTTCCCAACCCATTGTATTAAAACCCCATTTTTCTAAATTTGGTTTTACAGATTTAACCAACCACTCAACTGTACTACTATTGTATTTTTCTTCCCAAATATGAATATTCTCTGCATAACGTAAGCTTGCAGGGTCAAAATGGTTAAGACCAATTGAAAAAAAAGGTTTCTCATCAGGTGAAATTAGCAGCCATTTACCACCTATTTTGTCGAGTGTAAAAAAACCTTTAGTATTAAGTTGTGTTGTAGTGTTTTGTGAGAATAATTCATTAATCTGAACTGTTGATACAAAATATAAAATAATTATGAAAATAAGTTTTCTCATTTACATAAATATAATTGAAAAAAGATTGATTAATCAAGACCTTATGAATTCTATGATTGTTTTTGATACTTGGTCGTCTTTTTCTAAAATTTTACTAATCAAACTTGAATGGTCTCTATTGGGTATTTCTATGTAATCAGCTGTTTGTTTCTCTTTAAGCTTATTAATGAATCTTTTGTTTTGTTCTTTTCTCCAGACTGCATCATTTTCAGCCATAATTGAAATGAAGTTTTCATTATTTCCATCCATATGTGGTGAAACTGAAGCTTTTTCCCAGTCCTTTGGATTAGTTCCCCAAATTGATTTGTATATAGTACCTCTTTTAATTCTCTCTGGTGCAGTTTCCTCAACATATAAAAAAGGGCTTATTAATATTGCCCCTTTAATTTTTCTCATTTTATGAATTTTCAAGTCTTTATTTAAGGCTAATATAGCAGCAAGGTAAGCTCCTGCAGAATGACCGGAAACGTATATGTTTTTTAAATCTCCACCAAAAGATTCTATATTATTAAATGTCCAATCAGTAGCAGCTTGAGCATCATTTAAATGGTCTGGATATTTTGCAGTTGGCGAAAGTCTATAATTTGCACTCACAAATCCAATTCCATTTTTTGCTAACTTTTCACCTATATCTTTACCCATTTCTTTAGACCCTGCAATAAGAGCCCCACCGTGAAAATAAACTATGACAGGATAATTTTCCTCTCCTTTTGGAATATAGATATCCAAGAAATCTTTTTTTTCAGGAAATACTACATTATCATTATAATCAATATCAGTTATTTTATCTACTTTATATGAATTCTGACCAGAAGAAACAAGTGGAATAAATAGTAATAGGATAATTAGTTTTTTCATAAAATCAATTTAATACCAAGACTTAACCTCCATATTGAGTTGAATAGCATTATATAATAGTATTAGCATCCAAATAAGTAATAAGACTGCAAACATTCTCCAAAACCATTTCCAAAATTTATTCATTTTCTTTGGTTCTTTTCTTTCTAAGTTCTTTAATTACATCAAACATAAAATCCCAAATCTCAAAAGCAATTAAAAAATATATTAAAAATTGCCACCATTTTAATTCAAAATCAAATATTCTATCAGCAATGATTAGGGGAATAAATACAAGAGGATAAACAACCAAAATCCTTTTGAGGTTGGTTTTTTCCTTAGCTACTATTATAAAATGTTTCGAAAATTCTTTTAAATATTTATTCATTTTTGCAAATTAAAAGTTATTGGTACAGAAAAGGGCACTTTCACAGCTTTCCCGTCTGAATCAAGAGCAGGAATAAATTTAGGCAATCTAGATATTATTCTTTTTGCCTCAATCTCAAGAATAGGGTGGGGACCTCTACTTCTGATTCCCACAATGGAGCCATCTTTATCAATGATAAACTGTACAAATACTCTTCCTTGAATACCTGTTTTTTGAGCAAACTCAGGATACTTAAAATTTTTAGTAATATGGTTTTGAATTTTTTGCTGAATACAACTTCTCAATAGTTTATTCTTTAAATTAACATCACATCCGGGATAAATTGGAGGTCTCTCAACTAAGTCGTAACTTAAATATTCTTTTACCTGGCTAAATGATATTATTGGAATAAGCAGTAATAGTACAATTAGTTTTTTCATTATTCTATTTATTGATTTTAAACTTTTTAATTTCTCTCTTTTTCATTTCTTTAAATTGAGTTTTTTCATCAAAATCAACTAAATATTCATTATTATCTTTAAGAATTTCTAGAGAATTTCTAACATAAAACTTTGGAGTTAAATATGTTATTTCATAATCATCAGATGAATTTAAACGAAACAAACTTATATTATCTTTTGTTGTGTAGGAATACAAGGTTAAATACAATCTATGTATATCTCTATTATCATATTTTACAAGTTGACCCAAGGTTGTTTGTGGATAAACCACCTCTCCCTCTTTTAGCTGAATTGTATTCTTATCAAAACCTTTGTATGTAGCGACTGTTCCATCAATATGTTCAATAGAAATCGAATTTTGTTCACTGTAATAAGACACTTCAGTACTAAAATCAGGAGTATATATGTCTTTAATTTCTATAATTATTCCTTTACGAATTGCCTTTACCTCTTTAGGTTCATTAAATGTAAAACTATAAGATTTCCAACCTTTAGGAATTTCTTCATTTAAATATCTATTTTCTAATGAATAATTTTCTCTTGGAATTATTTTATCGCCTTTATTAAATGGAAGTATATACGGATAATCTTCATTGACTTTTGAATTTACATTTCCTTTAAAATACATAGTTTGATACTGAAAACCAATCCTGTTTTCTTCGTTAATTGGTTTCAATTTTAAAAATGAACCAGAGTTATTTTTTAATATTTTACTTACTTTTCTCTGTGCTCTTGTATTAGATAAATTTGAAAACTCTAAGATAACTAAATAGCTTCCTGCAATATTTTTTTTATAATTGAAGTTCACTGAGTTGTCATTATTTCTCACGTAATCAATTTCAATTTTTTGCCCAAAAGAAAGTATTGGAACAAGTAATAATAAGGTTAGTTTTTTCATTTAATCCATAATTAACATTCCAATCATAAGTGCAACAGTAACATAAAATAGTAGCCAAGCCTTATCTTTATCCATCTTCATATTTGTTTAATTTACATAGATAATAGTTGAATCAGCATTGATTGATGCAGAGTCTTTTTGCTGAATTTTTTCTTTTGCAATTCTTATTTTCTCATCAATTTCTTCTTCTTTAGCATCTAATATTTTTTGTGTTTCATTAGCATTGTATACTGAAAAATAAAACCATAATAATTATTGGAATAATTAATAGTATTAGAGTGAGTTTTTTCATTTCTTCAATTTTTTTCTATAAAGTATCTCAAACAAACCTCCAATAATGATTACTGATATAACACGCTCCAAAAAACTATATCCAAAGTATCTTCCACCCAATAAAACAACAAGTATTAATAAAAAACTTACGATGAGGTATGTGTCCTTTGACATAGTTGAATTACTATTTTCATCAAGTAAAAGTTACAAATTATTCTAAAAAAACCGTATGTACCATATTTGTTAAGCATTTTATTTTGTTTGTTTTTTTATCAGAGATTTTAAATCGTTAAAAATTATTATAAATTATTATGAATAATGCTCAGGTAATAGCCTATATATTAAGGAATTATTAAAAAATTATTATTAAATTTACGAAGTTAGCAACAACGATATTAAAACTAAAACATGAAAAAAACTAGATTATTAATCATCCTAGTGATGATGTTACCTCTATTTTTGTTTTCTCAAAAAACAATTAAAGGAACTGTAACTGACCAGTCACTTTTACCATTACCGGGAGCAACAATTTTAATTGAGGACTCTGATCAAGGTACAGTAACAGATTTTGACGGAAATTTTGAGTTAATCATTTCAGCAGAATCAACGAACTTAATTGTATCGTACACTGGTTATTTAACAAAAACAGTTGAAATTGGAGATCAATTAAATTTTTCTATACAACTTGAAGAATCAGTAGAAGCTCTGTCGGAAGTTGTTGTTACCGCTCTTGGATTTAAAGAAAATAAGGATCAAATGGGTTCAACCTCCTCCGTTGTAAGTGTTGAATCAGTTAACAGAGCTGGTGAAGCAACTCTAATCAATTCCTTGAGTGGTAAAGCATCAAGTGTTCAAATAATAAGACCAAATGGTGATCCTGGTGCTGGTAGTTCCATTAAAATTAGAGGAGCAAATACTATTGACGGTAGCAGTCAGCCATTAATAATTGTTGATGGGGTACCACTGAACAACTCTACTAATTATGGTGGTGGAGGTCTTTTAATTAGAGGAAGAAGAGGTGGTGTTACACAAGGTTCAAGGCTAAATGACATCAATCCCTCTGATATAGAATCTACTCAGGTTCTTAAGGGTGCATCAGCTGCTGCATTGTGGGGAAGTAGAGCAGCTAATGGAGTAATTGTAATTACTACTAAAAGTGGAAGTTCTGGTGAAGCAAAAATATCGTTCAAGTCATCTTATTCATTTGACGAAGTATCAGAAAAAATTCCTTTACAATCCATATTTGGACAAGGTAGAAATGGTGTATACAGCCCAACCTCTGCTGAATCTTGGGGTGATATTATTGCTGATAGACCTGGTGGTTCTGATGTTTTTGATGAAAGTGGTCAAAGATTTGTTGCTGCTAATGGAAATATATATTATCCAATTTTACAAAAAAACTCTCGGGAAACATTTATTGATAAAAACTGGGATTCAGTTTTTCAAACTGGTCATTTTTCACAGAATGATTTAACAATCAGCGGAGGTAATGATCAAAATACATATTTCTTTAGTTTAGGAAACTTATCACAGGAAGGAATTGTTAAGAAATCAACCTATAACAGAACCAACTTACGATTTAATTATGATGCTAAACTAAATGATTGGTTAAAGCTTTCTAACAAGGTATCATATACTTACACAAATTCAAACAGAATTCAACAAAGTCAAAATGTATCTGGACTAATGTTGGGTTTGACTAGAACACCAGCTGATTTTGATAATTCAGATTACAAAGGAACATACTATGATGCGAGTGGTGTCGCGACAGAAAATAGACATAGATCATTCAGACGATACCTTGGTAATAATATAAATCCAATATATAATAACCCTCTTTGGACTGTAAATGAGCAAAAAATGCTCACGGATGTAAACAGATTTACTGCGACTCCTCAATTTACAGCGACTCCAAACTCTTGGTTGCAATTAATTTCAAGATTTAACACAGATGTTGCGAGTGATAAAAGAACTTATTTTTTCCCTGTAAGTTCAGCTGGAGAAGTACAAACAGGAGTTTATAATGAGGATGTCATAAGTAACCGCGTTCTTAATTTTGATTTTCTTGGTAAGGCAAACATTAACTTATCCTCCGATATCAACTTAACAGCTACTGCTGGTTGGAGTTATAGTGACAGAAAATATCAAAGAAATACTGGAAGAATAACAGGCTTTCTAGTAAACTCTACAAAACAAACAACTTCATTAAATACAGCAGCTGAGGCTTCAATATTACAAATTGCTAAACTGAATAGAAGATACAATAGAGGATACGCCGTTTTAAATTTTGATTTTTATGACAGTGTATTTTTAAATGTTTCAGGTGCTTTAGAAAATTCTTCAACAATCAATGGATCGTTCTTCTATCCATCCACAGATGTTGCATGGAATTTCCAAAAATCAAATAGTGAATCAGCTTTTTCTTTTGGAAAACTTAGAGCTTCCTGGGGTAAAGTAGGTGTTCAGCCATCTGCTCACAGATTTCAGACATTAGCTGAAGGAAGTTTTTCATATTCAACTTTAAACAACCCTCTTGACATTGATCTTTTTGGAGGTGGCTACAGGGTTGATAATAATCTTGGTAATCCGGATTTAAAGCCCGAGATAAAAACAGAATGGGAAATTGGAGCTGATTTAAGATTCTTAGAAAATAAACTTTCTCTCTCACTTACTTATTACAAAAATGACATTGATGGTATTCTGTTAAATGTTGATTTAGCACCATCATCAGGTTATTCAACCAAATATGGAAACTTTGGATCAATGGAAAATAAAGGTTTCGAAGTTGATATGAGTTTCGATTTAATTAATAAACAAGATTTGAGTTTAGACGCTTCATTGAACTGGTCAACAAACGATAACGTAGTAACAAACCTAGCTGGAACAGAATCAATCTACCTTGGTGGGGGTAATGTATATTCTGCTGCAGTTGTTGGACATCCTTTAGGTGTAATTTATGGTAGAGGTTCACAAGTAGATGATAATGGAGACTTTATACTTAATAATAATGGTTTCCCGATTCTTACTAATGGATTGGTTGTTTTAGGAGATCCGAATCCTGATTGGAGAGGAGGAATCACTTTAAATTTTTCTTATAAAAAACTTAGACTCTCAACTGTTATTGAACATTCAAGTGGAGGAGAATTTAATCCTAGAACACTTCATGTCTTAAATAGGTGGGGTATGACCATGGAAACAGCTAATATGGTAACATTAGATCAAAATTTGGTAAATTACTCTGGATCTGTTGTTCCGATGGGATCAACGGTAAGAGGAAATATTAAAAACTTTGGAGCTGGCCCTGTATTGTTGGATGAAACATGGTACAGAACAGGAATTGGAGGCGGTCTAGGTGATAACCAAGCATATAATTTTAATATTTATGATGCTACATTTACTAAAGTAAGGGAACTATCACTTAGTTATTTAATAGATTCCTCTACACTAGGTGCCAGTAGTTTCGTAGACAATATTGAAGTTACTGTCACTGGTAGAAACCTATTGAATTTCAATCGAGTTCCAGGTATTGACCCCGAAATTAATCAGAATGGTGTTGGAAATGCAATGGGAGTCGAATACTTTACTAATCCACAAACTAAATCAATTTTAACGTCTGTTAAGTTTAACTTTTAATCTTTAGAAAATGAATAAAATATATTTAAACATAACTTTAATTTTTACATTCTTAATTTTCTTCTCATGTGAAGAATTAAATGAAGGTATAAATGATAATCCAAATGATATTGTAATCAGTGATATCGAGGCAACTTTATTTTTGACCGGAGGTCAGTTAGCAAACACACAAGTCCAGCTTGGTAGATTGAGTAATGTGTCCTCAATGTATAGTGGTCAATTGATCGGATTTGCATCAATTTTTGCAAATCAATATGGTTTTAATATTTCAACTGGAGATTCTGATGGGACTTGGAGAGCAATTTATGTTGGCGTAATAACTAACATGAGACATATCATTAATAGTTCAGATAATGCTTTACTTGTTGGTATCGCTCAAGTTGTCGAGGCCCACGCAATTAGTACTGGGGCAACAATTTTTGGAGATATACCGTATAAAGAAATAGGAAATTTAGATATTACTGATCCAGTTTTTGATTCTCAAATTGATGTTTTCAATGATGTGTTATTACTTCTTGACGATGCAATAGTGACTCTTCAAAGTTCATCATCTCAAAACATTCCTCAAGATATTTATTTTGAGGGAGATAAAAATAAATGGATTCAAGCAGCTTACACACTAAAGGCTAGAATATACCTTCAATTAAAGGATTATTCTTCTGCACTGTCCTCTGCTCAAAATGGAATTTCGTCTGCATCAGGTGATTTGGAATTTATACCTAGAGGGGCTGCAGAGTCAACGGAAGGTGATAAAAATCTGACTTGGGTGATGCTTGAAGGCTCTAGAGCTGGTGATTTAGGAAATATTGGCTCCAATGGAGAGACAAGTTATCTGATGAGTCTTTTAGACCCCTCAAATACCTCAAGTAGAAACCACTCAAAGACAAATGAAACATCTCGCCACGGATATTTCCAAATTCTTGAAAATTGGAGTGGAAACAATGGAGTAGTTGGTCAATTTGAACGACAAAATATGATTTCTTTTTTTGAAAATAAACTGATTATGGCTGAATGTGCAGCTCGAAATGGATCGGTGTCTGATGGTCTCTCACATTTAAATGACGTAAGATCATGGATGAGCACTGGAGGTCATTTAAATAATAATTATCCAACATCAGCTTTATCGTACATAAGTTTTTCAGAGTCTGATTTTAATCCTGGAGGAATAGAAAACCCAGATTCCGTAACGCCTAAGGTTGCTTTTTTGAGAGAAGTTATTGAAGAAAGATACGTTTCAGGATTTACGTCATATATGCCTTTTAATGATGCTAGACGATTAAGAAAAGATGATCAAAATATTTCAGTTCCATTTGTAATGGTTGGAGGACCTAATCCACCATATCCAGAAAGATTACCTTATTCTGCTGATGAATTGAATTCAAATTCCAATGCACCTGAGGATCCTGGAATTTTTGTTAAAACTAAAGTAAATGAGTAAAATCTAGATGAAAGTTTTTTTAAGAATATTACTACTTTTAATTCCATTTTTATTCTTTGGAAACCACACCTTTTCTAAAGACTCTATAAATGTGTTATTTGTTGGAAATAGTTTTACCTATTTCTATAATTTACCTTTAGTTCTAAATGAAATGTCCCAATACAGTGATAAATATTATATTAACACAAAACATTCATTGATTGGTGGTTCAACTATTTCAGATCACCTAGATAAATCAAAATCGGAAACAATTAATTTAATAGAAAATGAATCATTCGATTTTGTCATATTAAATCATCACAGTTTGGCGACTCTTAATGAATCAAAATTCATTTCTGATAGTAAAAAAATCACGCAAATAATACAGAAAAATAACTCTGAGCCTGTTTTTATGATTACATGGTCCTACAGAGGTTCAAAATACAAACAACAAGAAATCACCAATTCTTATATAAGAATGTGTGAAGAGCTTAATGTAAAATATATTCCTATGGGCCCTGCATGGAACGAAGTTAAAAAATGGAGTAATGATATAAACCTTTATGATGATATTAAGCACCCTTCGAAACATGGGACATATTTAAATGCATTAATGCTATTTAAATTTTTTACTAAAGAAAAAACTTATAAAAAAATACCTAGAAGAATTACCAGCACAGACAAAAATGGTCAAAAAGTATATCTTCTATTATTAAATCATGATAACTCAAGTTCTTTACAACAATTGGTAGATAATTATGATTTTAAAACTAATATCAAATAAATATGAATATGAAAAATAATATCCACAGTATAATATTTTTAACACTTGCAGCATTTGTTGTACTATTTTCTGTTTCATCATGTGAAGATGATACTGTCTATGATGGACTCCCAATAACAAACGATTTGCGTGTTTTACAAGTTCAATATAATGGTAGTGCTGTTACAGGTTCTATTGCTAATTTTGATCCTGTTGGTCAATTCCAGTTGATATTTTCGCATTCTCTTGATGTGAGTGCTTTCGAATCTGCACTATCAATTTCACCAGCTACCGTTTATACTAAATCATACGATTCAACAAACTCTTATGTTACGATTAGTTTTTCGGAACCATTACAATATGAGACAGATTATACTGTTAGCCTACCTGCCGGAGTTTATGGAGCAAGTAGTGAGTCAATGACAAGTGATTATCAGCTAATTATATCAACCAAGGCTTTTGTCCCACCTGTAATTAGTCTTTCCGTTGATGCATCTGAATATTATGAGGGAGATGAGTTTAAAATAACGGCTACAATTACTGAAAGTATTTTAAAAGATGTTAGTTTTGATTTAGCTCTCTCAGGTAATTCATTAAAAGATACAGATTACACAATTGACCAAACCAGTCTTTCTATTCCCGCAGGAAGTTTGTCTGCGAGCGCAACTGTTAATGTATTGCCTGACGGTGATACTGAAGGTGCAGAGACTTTTGTTGTTGAACTTGAAAGTTTAGTTAATTGTGTCGAGTCAGTTGACCAAAAAGTAAACATAAATATTAATGATGTACCACCATCAATAGAGCTTAAAGGTGTTATGGAATTAGATGACTTTAATGCAGACGGAGGAAGTGTAAGAGCAATTCAGCTAAGGGTTTTAATTGATATTCCTGACCTTAGTATTTATGGATTAGGAATAGCTAACAATGGAGGCGGCACTGATGGACAAGAATTTACTTTTCCAGCTAATTCAGCAAATGCAGGTGATGAAATATTAGTTCTTAGAGATGCTGATGAAGCACAAGCTAAATCATATTTTGGATCATGCTATGATGATTTCACAGTAATTTTAACTAATAAAATTACTGGAAACGGTAATGATGCAGTTGAGTTATTTAATGATGGTATTGTGATAGAAACTTTTGGAGAAGTATCATTTTCAGGTGGATCTAGTAACTATGATTTATACTGGTCGTATAAAGATACTTGGGCTTACAAATTGGGAGATGAGTGGATTTATGCTGGTGATGGTGCTGTTGATAATGCTCAAGTTGCTACCAATAACGCAAAATACCCATTTTGTAATCCTTTGGAGTTGAAAGGTGTTACAGCAATGCTTTTTGATGTTTCTGCTACGACAAGTGGTAACAGAGGAAAATCTCATCATTTGCGAATTAACAGAGACATTCCAGATCTTAGTGTTTATGGTATGGGTGTTGCTAACAATGGAGGCGGCACTGATGGACAAGAATTTACTTTTCCTGCCATTTCTGTTAAAGAAGGAGAGCAAATTCTAATTGCTCGATATCCTGATGCAATGGCTGAGTATTATGGAACTAGTTGTTACAGTAAATTTACTTATGTATATGTTGACAGCTATTGTTCTCAAAATGGTGATGATGCTATTGAAGTATTTAAAGATGGAAGTGTAATCGAAACATATGGTGATGCAAATGTTGATGGAACAGGTCAAGGTTGGGAATACACAGGATCCTGGGCATTTAAAGGAGATAATGGGAAATGGTCAAACGGCGGATTGAGTTGTACAAGTGGAGCTACTAGTAATAGTGCATCATCTTGTCCATATCCGTTTTGTAATTAATTAAAGTTGTAATTTTAATTAATGCGACAGTTACTT
>CACLQX010000014.1 GCA_902609185.1 uncultured Bacteroidota bacterium
AAGTTTTGTAAGAGGTAAATTCAAAAATAAAAATTGGGGAAGGGTTAGATTGAGTTTAGAATTAAAAAAAAGATCTATATCAAAAAAAAATATCGAAATCGCAATGCGACAAATTGATGAGGATGATTATCAAAATAAATTTAAAGAACGGTTTTATTTTTTAGTTGAAAAATTCAAAAATGAAAAGAAAATTATGATAAAAAAAAAGATTTTTGATTATTTTAACTACCGCGGTTGGGAACATGCAATCATTTACAATGAAATCAATAAACTCTAAACTCTTTTTTTTAATTGCAGTTTTTTTAATTATCAGTTTTGGTAAAAATGAAGTTGATCTAATAGTAATAAACGCCAAAATATACACTGTTAACGATGAGTTTTCTATTGCAAAATCCATGGCAATAAAAAATGGAGAAATCATTGATATTGATACTGATAATTTAGATTCCAAGTACAATTATAAAAAGATAATTGATTTAAATGATCAGACAATCATACCTGGAATTATTGATTCTCATTGCCACTTTTACAATCTAGGTCTTGACCAACAGGTTGTTGATTTAAGAGAAACTAAATCCTTTGACGAAATTATCCAAAGATTAAAAAACTATGAATTAAATAATGATACTGATGTAATAATGGGCAGAGGTTGGGATCAGAATGATTGGGATAAAAAAAGTTTTCCTGTAAACACAAAGCTAAATGAGGAATTTAAGAACAAATTAGTTGTACTTGAGAGAATTGATGGACATGCATATATAGTAAATGATAATGTTCTCAAACTCTCCGGAATTGATAAAAACACATTGGTTCGTGGAGGGCTGGTGCTATTAAAAGACAACAAGCCAACAGGTGTATTAATTGATGGTCCTATGTCACTTGTTGATCAAGTTTTACCTGAAAAAACTTTGAATGAAAAAATTAATGCATTGAAACAGGCTGAAGAAATTTGTTTTAGTTATGGTCTTACAACTGTTGATGATGCAGGCTTAAGTACCAATATAACATCTATTATTGATAGTCTCCATAAATCAAATGACTTGAAAATTAAAATATATGCAATGATTAGTGTTTCAAGAAAAAATATTGAAAAATTTAAAAAAGAAGGAAGATATAAATCTAAAAAACTAAATATCAGGTCGTTTAAGGTATACGGTGATGGGGCATTAGGATCCAGAGGAGCTGTATTGAAAAACCCTTATTGTGATGATCCTCATAACTATGGAATTCTTAGAACTAGTGCAGATGATTTAAAGTATTATGCAAAAGAAATTGCTGAAATGGGTTTTCAGATGAACACGCATGCAATAGGTGACTCAACTGTTTCTGTTTTATTGAATGAGTACAAAAAAGTGCTTAGTGAAATCGAAGACCCACGTTGGAGAATTGAACATTCACAGGTTGTAGATATGAATGAATTTGAATTATACAATGATAAAATTTTACCTTCAATCCAACCTACACATGCAACTAGTGATATGTACTGGGCATATGACAGATTAGGTAGCAGAATAAAAGGAGCATATGCATTTAAAGACTTACTCAAATCTTCAAATAGAGTGGCTTTAGGGACTGATTTTCCAGTTGAAAAGGTAAATCCATTTCACACATTTTACAGTTCAGTAGAAAGAAAAGATCTTAAAGGCTATCCAGAGAATGGTTTCCAAATGGAAAATTCCTTAAGCAGAGAGGAAACGTTAAAAGGTATGACCATATGGGGTGCTTATTTTAATTTTGAGGAACATGAAAAAGGAAGTCTGGAGGTTGGTAAAAGTGCAGATTTTGTTGTGTTAAATCAAAATATAATGGAAGTTGAAGCAGACTTAATTCCAATTACAGAAGTATTACAAACATATATTGACGGTGAACTTGTTTACTCGAAATAGTTAATAAATCCAAATAAAAAATTTCTACCTGGCATAGGGACCAAATTTGTCTCTGTGTATGACTCGTCAAATATATTGTTTAAAGAAAAGAATACATAACCCTTAGATCCTATTCTATATTTAATATTCGTATCTACAACTGAGTGATTTGACTGATCTGACCTTTCGCCATGCTTAAACATTAAATTTTGGGATAATCTTTTTGAATAATTCAATAACAATCTAGACGTTAATTGGTGTTTTAGTGAATTGATTGAGTATCGAGAAAAATTGATATCATTCACATAGGAGTCATCAAAAAGATAAGTGTAACCAATTCTAAATATACTTTTATAACTTAAGTCAAAATCAAGGCCTTTAGTATCCAGATTTCTGATATTTGTAGCTCTCCACTTTTCGGATTCATTTTCTTTAACATAGTCAATAATATTAGTAGACTTTCTTTGAAAAAAGGAGGACGACAGTTGAATATTTTCATTTTCATATTTAAATCCGAACTCATTACTTAAAGCATGTTCAGGATCTAAATCAGGATTTCCAATGGTGTTTCGGTCTGAATAATAAAGATCCGTGTAAGTTGGGATTCTATAGGTTTTACCAAAATTGGCATATAATTTTATTTTTTTTGAAAGGTGAAAACCCAAATCTAAACCAGGGAAGAAATGAAAGGATAAATCAGAAAAATATGAAACAGAAAAGCCCGGTGACACTATGAGTTTGTCATCGATCAAATGAAACGTATGGTCAAAATAAACTGTTGATGTAAATCTTTTATGAGATCCTAAATTATTACTTGAAATGTAGGACTGTGAATTATCAATACCAAAATTCGAAAAACTACCGGAATCATAATACTTGATAAAATTCAAATCAAGATAAATTTTATTTGATATATGAAGATTTCTATATATTTCTGGGTTGTCCCTAACATAAATGTATTCGTCTTGATTTCTCCTCCAATATAGTTTAGGTTTAACAATCAATTTTTCTTTTTTAAATTTTGTTGATAGCCCAAAAAAACTTGATTGTGTTTCCTCATATTGATCAATCGCCTCCGGGCTTGCATAAAAGCCATTCGCACCAAACTTTTTCTCAGAAAATCCTGAAATAATATCGATAGATCCATTTTTTGATTTTATATTATTTTTCATAAAAATAAAATCGTTTTTAAAGTCTGTATTGTATCTATAACCATCAGACTTGGCCTTATGAAATGATATCAATGAATTGAATTTATCTTCAATACTAGTTCTCATTTTTATGGAATAATTAAATTGATCGTAAGATCCGTATGAGATGTCGTTAGCATAAATCTCAACAACTTTACTATTGGATTTTTTAAGAGGTTTTGTTATAATATTAATGGCACCACTAAATGCATTTTGTCCAAAAATTCTAGCAGCAGGTCCTTTTATGATTTCTATTCTTTCAATTAACTGAACTGGTAAAAGTAAATTCAGCGTATGATGACCTGTTTGAATATCATCCATTTTCATTCCATCAATCAAAAGCAATGTTTGATCAAAACCACCTCCTCGAATATATAAATCAGCTTGGGTTCCAGAAACTCCTCTTCTTCTTATATCTAAACCGCTAACTAATTGAAGAAGCTCTGTGACATTTCGTGATGCAGTCTCCTGAATTGTTTTTGAATCAATTATTTGAACAGATCTAAAGTTTTTACTAAAGGGGATATTTATTTTGGTATCTGAAACTATGACCTCATCGAGCTGTTGAACAGTTTGTGAACTAATGGTTAGTGAAGTAAAAATTAGTATTACAATTAGTTTTCTTTTCAAAAAATAAAAAATTAGTCAACTAAAATAATTAGCTTATTTTTTTTCATTTCAACTACACCAGATTTTATCTCTAATGATGCTCTACCTGTTGAAAAATCCAAAACATCACTTTCTAAATCATTTTCAACTCCGTCTATTAGTATTTCCCCTTTTTTTAAAGTAGAGACTATTGGCGCATGATTATTTAAAACCTGAAAATAGCCTTCAGAACCTGGCAAATGAACCGATTTTGCTTCACCACTAAATATGGTTTTCTCTGGGCTTACAATCTCTAATTGCATATTATTTAGATTCTGCAATCATTTTTTCACCTGCCTCAATTGCTTCCTCAATAGTTCCTTTTAAATTGAATGCTGCTTCAGGAATATGATCTAATTCACCATCCATAATCATATTAAACCCCTTAATAGTATCTTTTATATCTACTAGAACTCCAGGGATTCCAGTGAACTGTTCAGCAACATGGAATGGTTGAGATAAAAACCTTTGAACTCTTCTGGCTCTTGAAACGGTTAATTTATCTTCCTCTGATAATTCCTCCATTCCAAGAATTGCAATAATATCTTGCAACTCCTTATATTTTTGGAGCATTTCTTTGACACGTTGAGCACAATTATAATGATCATCGCCAAGAATTTCAGGCGTTAAAATCCTAGATGTTGAATCAAGTGGATCAACAGCAGGATAAATACCCAATTCAGCAATTTTTCTAGAAAGTACAGTTGTTGCGTCAAGGTGGGAGAAGGTTGTCGCTGGAGCAGGATCTGTTAAATCATCAGCAGGAACGTAAACAGCTTGAACAGATGTAATTGATCCTTTTTTAGTTGATGTAATTCTTTCCTGCATAGCACCCATTTCTGTAGCTAGAGTCGGTTGATATCCCACTGCAGAAGGCATACGTCCTAACAAAGCAGACACTTCAGATCCTGCTTGTGTAAATCTAAAAATATTATCTACAAAGAATAAAACATCCTTTCCTTGCCCATCATCACTACCGTCTCTAAAATATTCAGCAACTGTAAGTCCAGAAAGGGCTACTCTTGCTCTTGCACCAGGGGGCTCATTCATTTGACCAAAAATGAAAGTAGCTTTTGATTTTTCCAAAGCTTTTTTATCAACCTTGCTCAAATCCCATCCACCATTTTCCATTGATTCCATAAATTCTTTTCCATAATTAATGATTCCAGATTCAAGCATTTCTCTTAATAAATCATTACCCTCACGTGTTCGTTCACCTACTCCTGCAAATACTGAGAGTCCACCGTGGCCTTTAGCAATATTATTAATAAGCTCCTGAATCAAAACGGTTTTACCAACACCAGCACCACCAAACAGGCCAATTTTACCACCTTTGGCATAAGGTTCTATTAGATCAATAACTTTAATCCCTGTAAAAAGAACCTCTGTAGAGGTTGATAACTGATCAAAAGCTGGAGCCTCTCTGTGTATAGGCAAACCAGTATCACCTTTTTTTGGTAGATTTTTCATTCCATCAATAGAATCACCAATTACATTGAAGAGTCTTCCATAAATTTCCTTACCAGTTGGCATTTGAATTGGACTTCCTGTTGAAATAACATCTTGACCTCTTTGGAGTCCGTCTGTAGAATCCATAGAAATAGTTCTTACCATGTCTTCTCCAACATGAGATTGAACTTCTAAGACCAGGGTTGATCCATCATCCTTGTTTACTTCAAGAGAGTCATAAATATTTGGAAGCTCTGTAGATGATGAGTCAAAGGAGACATCGACTACAGGTCCGATTATCTGAGAAACTTTACCAACATTTTGTGACATAATACTTTTTGATTATGGATATACAAATATAATCTAAACTTGTATTTTTTGTGAATAAAAGAAATAAAAAAGGCGCCTAAAAAAGCGCCTTTATTAACAATTTTTGTTGATATGTTACGGGTTTAAGGTAAACTTAACATAGTATTGACTACCAATTAGTCCAGTGTAAGGTATACTGGCATAATCGTCACCTGTTAAGTTGACAGCTCCAACTTTAATTGTACCTAGTAATTCAGGAACATCAAAACTCATGGATGCATTGAATAACCAATTTGCTGGAATGATACCATCAGCAAAAGCGGATTCATATAAGAATGCATTGTGATAACTAGCGGAAATATTAAAACCAATGTTATCACCGATTTCAGTAGATCCTAGAGATAATCTTCCACGAACCTTTGGGGTATTGAATGAAGTCTCATAATTTGGATCAATATTAGTTCTATCCATTTCATTATAAGCGAACTTTGCTCCAAAATCAAACTTACCAAACACCTTCGCATCCAGTCCAATGTCTAATCCCATGGTACGGACTACTTCATCAGTATTATTATCAACGTTATAAATAGCAACATCATTGGCTGCAACTGCAGCCAAAGCAGAACCGTTAGCTACGCTTCCATAAAAAGGAACTACTACATTCTTGGAGGCAATGAAGTTTTGATACTTTGCCCAATAGGCGTTCATATCTAATGAAAACCTTTTGCCGTTGTATCTGTATCCAACTTCTCTTGATTGAACATATTCTGGCTCAACATTATCTAATTCAGCAACTACAGCAACTCCACCATTTATTAGCTCCTCAGCTTTGTAGGAATTATTCATAACCATGTCACCAGTTACAGTGTATGATCCAGTAAATGTGTTGTGCTCGTATATAAATCTTTCAACACTGTCAGGTGAAGATCCAAATAATACAACTGGAAACCCATTTTGAGAACCACTTCCCAATCCAATGTACATATCTTGCATTGTTGGTGTTCTCATGGCTGTTTGATAGGAAACTCTTACATTATGTCTTGGAGCTAAATTAATTAAAGCACCAACTCTTGGTGTAAAACTACCCTCATAATTTTGTGCTTTATCGTATCTTAAGGCACCATTTAAACTAACAGCACCATCAAAAATATCTCTTTGCACACTTGCAAAAATACCTGTTTCGCTAGTTTTTATTGGACCATCATAGTCAGTAAACAGTGTTCCATTTGATCTTAAAACATATTCTCTGTATGAACCACCAATTACCATATCAAATCCATCAACGAGGTCACTCAAGTCATAATTGGCCTCAAAACTGTTAGAAATCGTGTTATCTAGTACAACGGAACCACCATCTGATGTAGGTGTCTTTGTAATTTGATCATAAGCAGCATTAAATTCAGCACTTCCAGGAACTAACATGTTTGCATTAGCTGCTGTTCTTGCAGCAGCATGTGCAACAAAATTCATTGACGGATTAACTAAGAAGTCATACATGCTGGTTTCTCCATAATTTAAAATACCAATAAGCATTTCAGTGATAGCCACTAATGGATCAGGGCTAATTTGGCCTGCTAGTACTGTAAAGTAATTTTGAAAATAAGTATTAAACCAAGCTCCAGCACCACCAGGTTGAGAGGCAAATAAGTTACCACCCAGGGCTTCAAACTGTGTTGTATTACCAGAACTCTCAATTGTTTTATAAGCTCTAGCTGTAAAATTTTTGGTCTTATACTCCAACTTATGCTGTTGAATACCAAAATTCAACATTTTGAATCTAGCATTTCCCTGAAGAAGCGTATTACCCCTACCATTGTTAAAAACATAACTAAGTTCAGAATTACCATTGAATCTGTAGTGAGCAGCAACATTGAACTTAAAATTGGATGCCTCGCCTCTCGGGTCAAGAGCCATTTCTTTATATCCAGTGGTCATAATTTCTTGCATACCAAAATAGTTTGGTGCAAAATTATTGAATATGGAACCATAAAAACTAGTAATAAAAGAGGGTAAACCTGCTTGTGCCCCAAGTTGTGGTAAAATACCTGCAGTAAAAACATTTGTCATATCCCAGTTTGTTTGTTGCTCTCCATAAACATTGTAACCATCATATGTTGGGAATAATGACGGATCAACTTCTTCATTTCTACCAGGGAAGAATGGGACTGGGTTATTACGGTCTGAATAATCAGCAGCCGCCCAATCTTTTCCCTTAACATATCCGAGAGTAGCTTTTACGGCAAACTTGTCATTAAAAGCGTGAGCAAAACGCATTCCAAAGTCATAATAATGATTATCACCAGCGACATCTTGAGATGTAATACCTTGCGTTAAATATGCACTAAATCCTTGAAAATCGAATGGATTTTTTGTATTCATTACTAAGATTCCCTTATAAGCATTGGGTCCATACAGCGCAGATGATGCACCAGGGAGGAACTCAACATTATAAAGATCTAATTCGTTAACACCTGCTAAATTTCCTGCAGAGAAATTTAAGCCAGGGGCTTCATTGTTCATACCATCAACAACTTGTATAAAACCCTCATTCCAAGCAGTTGAAAAACCTCTTGCATTGACTGTTTGATTGATGATACCTGTAGTAATAACTTGGACTCCTTTAAGTTGTTCCAAACTTTGGTAGAAATCTGCTCCTGTTGATGCAGCAATGTCTTTGTAATCGAATCTTTCAATTGTAACTGGAGATTCAAATAGACTTTGTGCAGTTTTCGATGCAGATAATACTACCTCATCAAGTAAATTCTCGGAATCACTCAATGTTACAGTAACAGAAGCATCAGAAGCACTGACTGTTAATGTCATTGTTTCAAAACCAATACTAGAAACAGTCAAATTAAATGGTGGTTTTGCATCTACATCAATTGAAAATTCACCATTAAAATCAGAAACCGCTCCTGTTGTTGCATCAAAAACAACATTAGCACCAGGTATAGGAGTATTATTACTATCAATAACCACACCTGTTACATTAGTTTGCGCGAAGATGAATGTACTTATTAGTACAAGCATCATGGACAAAATATTTCTCATATTTATAAATTTAATATTAGTCGTTTATATTTCGTAAATATAAAAGATTTCTGCAAAAGTAATATTTTTGAGCATCTATAACAGAGAATTCGTTAAAAAAATACCCTTTATAATTAGAATGCATAAAAGATAAAACCCAATCTAAATTGCTTTAAATCAATAATGTTACTGTTCATACCCTCAGTAAAAAAGGAATTTAATGATTGGTATAGGCTAATATTCCAAGTATTGAACCCAATATTTAAGGTAAGTCCTATTTGATCTTTTTCAATGGGAAAATCATCAATTTCATTACTTAATACATCATCCTTATAAATATATTTTGATTGTATAACCTTCGAGTACCTCAAACCAGCATAAATTCTCCAAAACTTGTAATTATCAATAGATGAATTTCTCCATCTTATTTCAAAAGGTATTTGCAATTCTGTATAGTTATATCTGTTAATATTGGTTGAAGCAAGATTTTGTATAAACTCAAAGTTTAGGTTATTAAACTTAAGATTATTATTTAATGAATTGTGGGATAAACCCAAACCAACACCCAATGCATACTTTCCGTTCTTACTAAGAGGAATATCTTTTATGAAACCATAATTTAAAGAATAAGAAAATTTATTTTCTTTAAATTTATCAACTTTTCCTCCAAGAGAGTTGTAAGACAATCCTAAATAAAATTGATCTTCAAAATAACTTTGATTTTCTTGAGAAAAAAGGCTATATGTTAGAAATAGCGAACTATAAATTAATCCTCTTAATATCATTGGGAAATTTTAATAAAGATAAAAAAACTATGGTGTTAGTGATTATTGGTTCTGTGAGTAATCACCAATTCTGGTTGTATAGTTAATTTTAAGAGCATTAACTTTTCTCAATTCCTGTTTAATATCACTTATTAGACCCATTTTTGTCTCACCATCAACCTTAAGAGCAGTCGTTAATACATTTTGAAGTTCCTCTCTTTTGGCAGCTCTTTCTGCTAGCACATAAGCTCCAACATCTGCCACGGTTGCAAATTTATCATTGAGTTGAATTCTGGGTTGATCCCCATACTTGTCTTGGTATCTTGAACTTGGTTTTCCTGCATAAATATAGATCACCCTATCTTTTTTATCCAATTTTTGGACTTGATCAGCAGCAGGTAAAGTGTTTTGAATTAAAAGTGTATTATCTCTAAGTACTGTAGCAACCATGAAAAAGAAAAGAAGCATGAAAACAATATCTGGCAAAGATGCTGTTGAAATCTTTGGTAATTCTCCACTCCCTTTTTTCTTGAATTTAGACATAACTAACTTGTTTTATTTGGCTCAGCCTCTGACAATTTCATTGGATACATAAGTTTTATTACAGAAATTTTTTCTTTCAACTTTTCCTTGACTGATTTTTCAGTTCTAGGATCAGTATACCTCTTGTCTGCTTCAATATAACTCATATTTTCTTCAGGGTATAACCTTGTAAACTCTCTGTTTCTTAATTGATTGTAAGCTGCAACCAACTCATTTTGTACAGATATATAAACCTTATAATCAGTCTCTCTATCATTTTTAAGAGAAATTATCGCTTTGTCAGGATTATCTGATGAAGAACGATCGCGTTCACCTTGACAAAAATCACAGGCTTCCTCAGCAAGTCCACCACCATTGTCTAAAAAAGCTACAGCTTCTTTTCTAAGATCACTCAAATCCATCAACTCTTCCTCAACAAGTATTTGATTATTTTTGTTAACTACAACGGTGAAAATATTTCTTTCCTTGATGATAGGGGGATCAATTATTTCTTCCATTGGGGGAAGCTTCCTATTAATGCCCGAATCAGTCTCAATTGTAGTTGTTACAAGAAAGAAAATCAATAGCAGGAAAGCAATATCTGCCATTGAACCAGCATTAACTTCAGGTGCTGATCTTCTGCCCATAATTATTTTTTAAACAATTTACTAATTGAATTATAAAGCATTAAACCACCAGCAATTAAAACTAAGAAATAAAAAGTCTTAATCCCAGTTTCAACAAGCTTAGAACCTGTGGCTGATAACATTTTACCATCTCCCATTGGTGTTTCAACGCCAGATGAAAAGACAAAAGCAATGATGATAACAATCAAAAATGATCCGATAGACATTCCAAACTTTTTGAGTTTTGATTTGTCAGAAGCAATGTTTTTTAAAGAAAAGACAAGTGTCGATAAAGTAACGAGTGATAAAACAATTATTGCTAACCATATCATCCAAGAAACAAAACCATAATTTCCCTGCATTGCATTGGCTTCAATTGAATCATCACCTTGAAAAATTAAAATAAAAAGGAACAATAAGCCTAACAAACCCAATGTCCAAGAAACTATATTAGTTATTTTTTGAAGATTCATTTTGAATTATTTCTTGTGAGAAACTAAAATATCAATTAAAGTAATAGAAGCATCTTCCATGTCGTTGACAATACTATCAATTTTTGCTACAATGTAATTGTAAAAGATTTGTAAAATAATAGCAACGATTAGACCAAATACGGTTGTTAAAAGCGCAACTTTAATACCACCGGCAACGAGTGAAGGTTGCATATCACCTGCAGCTTGAATTTTATCAAAAGCTTGGATCATCCCTATAACCGTACCCATGAAACCAAGCATGGGAGCAAGCGCTATAAATAATGAGATCCAAGAAACATTTTTTTCAAGTTGCCCCATCTGAACACCTCCGTAAGCAACTACAGCTTTTTCAGCACTTTCAACGCCCTCGCCAGCTCTGTCAAGACCCTGATAAAAAATTGATGCAACAGGACCAGGTGTATTTCTACAAATTTCTTTTGCTGAATCAACTCCACCAGCTTTCAGTGCTGATTCAATATCCTCTACCAATTTTTCAGTATTCGTAGTCGCAAAGTTTAAATAAATAATTCTTTCAATGGCAATAGCTAATCCTAATATCAAACATGCCAAAACAATACCCATAAATCCTGGACCACCTTCAATGAATCTATTTTTTAATTCTTGAGTAAATCCAACACTTGGTGCCTCAGCTACTGTCATTTCTGGTTGTTCTTGAACTTCTTCAACAGGCATCTCAACCACCTCAACTTCTTCTTCTTGTTCTTGATACAAATTTGCATGGATTTGTTGTGGTAAAAAATAAAACAATCCAAATGCAAAAGCTATAGTTAGTAATTTTTTCATTTTTTTTTTTTAATTTTTTGTAAGGCTAAATATATAGAAAAAACTTAAAAACACAAATCAAAATCAATTAAGTATTAGGCTTTTTGTTTGCAGAGAGGAAGGGATTCGAACCCTCGATACGCTATTAACGTATACACGCTTTCCAAGCGTGCGCCTTAAGCCACTCGGCCACCTCTCTAAAAATCTTGGGAACCGAAATTAAAAATTTTATGTGAATTCAAACTTGTTTGTTTAATAATTTGGTCCATTTTTAAATTATAAATTTCACTGAGCTTTTCTACAACATGAATTATATATGAACTTTCGTTTCTTTTTCCTCTGTAGGGAACTGGTGCTAGATAAGGTGAATCTGTTTCAAGAACTATATTTTTTAAACTAATCTTATGCAGGAACTGATCAATTTTACCATTTTTAAAAGTTACTACACCCCCAATTCCTAAACTAAAGTCCAAATTTGTGATTCTCTGTGCATCCTCGTATGAGCCTGCGAAACAATGGAAAATTCCTCTCAATTCATTATTTTTTTTCTTTTCTAAAATATCTATTACATCTTTATATGCATCTCTACAGTGTATGATTATTGGTAGGTTTTTTTTTGTAGCCAAATCAATTTGCATTTCAAAGGCTTCAATTTGCTGTTTATAAAATTTCATCCCCCAATGTTTATCCAAACCAATTTCACCTACAGCAACAAAATCATTTTGATTGATCTCATTTTTAATAAACTCAAGTTCTTTCAGGTAGTTCTTGTTCACATACACAGGATGCAAACCAAGCATTAAGAAAATATTTTTTGGATATTTTTCTTTGCACTGTATCATTTTACTGTAATACTTTGATGATATAGATGGAAAAACAAATTTAGAGATATTATTATCAAGACTTCTTCTTATAGTTTCATCAAAATCATTATCAAATTGATCCAAATATAGGTGGGTATGAGTATCTACAATTTCCATAACATCAAAGTTATTTAATTTAGCACTAATAATTTTCAAGATGGGAGTTGAAAAAAAGAATAATTATCTATCAAAAAAAATTGAAATTCTTAAATCAGGTCACTTAGTAGCTGATTGCCTGATCAATAGATTATCCGCAAAAGTTATAATCGACACTGGAGCTTCAAATTCTTGTATTGACTCAAACAGTGTTGAAACATTTAAAATCAAAATTGAAAATTATCATGAACAAGCATCAAGTGCCACAGAAAAGATAAAAAACATGCACATATCTAAAAATAATGCGATTGATATTGTTGGTTTTAGTATTGAAAATTTTAAACTATTTGTTTTTGACATGAATCATATTAATGAAACTCTACATGAAAATGGGTCTATTAAAATTCATGGAATAATTGGAAATGATATCTTGAGTAAATATGGTGCAATTATAAGCTTTCGAGAAAAAAAAATTTACTTGAAATTAGATTTCTAAAGATTTTTTCAAATCGTTATTCATTAATAATTCTATTGGATTTTCTAAAGCTTCTTTTATTTTTAATAAAAATCCAACTGATTCTTTTCCGTCAATTATCCTGTGGTCATAGCTCAATGCCAAGTACATCATTGGATGTATTTCAACTTTGCCTTCGACTGCAATTGGTCTTTCAATAATATTGTGCATTCCTAAAATAGATGACTGAGGTGGATTGAGAATTGGAGTTGATAACATCGAACCAAACACACCTCCATTTGATATAGTAAAAGTTCCACCCTCCATATCCTCAATAGACATTTCACCATCTCTTGCTTTTATTGCCAAGCGCTTTATTTCTTTTTCAATACCACTAAAAGTCAACTTGTCAGCATTTTTAACAACAGGGACTAGTAAACCCTTTGGACCCGAAACAGCAATGCTAATATCATAAAAATCAAAGCTGAGTTTGTGATCCTCATCAATCATTGAGTGAACATCAGGAAATTCTCTGAGTGCATTAACAACAGCTTTTGTAAAAAAGCTCATAAAACCTAAACTAACACCATGCTTTTCTTTAAAGATTTCCTTAAATTTTTTTCTTATTTCAAAAATTGGAGTCATATTAACCTCATTAAAAGTTGTTAGCATGGCTGTCTGATTCTTAACTGCTACTAACCTTTTTGAAAGCTTTCTTCTAAGCATTGATAATTTCTTACGCTCTGTTTTTCTTCCCTTGGAAATCAAACTTTCATCAATTTTTGGCAATGCCTTTAGGGCATCTTCCTTGGTAATTCTTCCACCTCTTCCTGAACCAATCACATCAAGTGGATTTATTCCTTTTTCACTTAGAATTTTGGATGCAGCCGGGGATGGAGAAGAATTTTTGGCTTTTTCAGAAATGATTTTCTCCGTATTAGATTGAGGCTCTAAAATTTTATCATCCTTAGCTGGGTTCGAGGGTTCGATATGCTTTTTGGCTGATTTTTTAATTGATGTGTCAATATGGCAAACGATATTTCCAACAGGCACTACATCACCTTCGCTTGCTTTTAATGTTATAACTCCCGACTCCTCAGCAGGCAAGTCAAGTGTTGCTTTATCAGAATCAACCTCAGCAATCGTTTGATCTTTTTCAACATAATCACCATCAGCTACTAGCCATTGTGCTATTTCAACCTCAGAAATAGACTCACCTGGTGACGGGACTTTCATTTCAAGTATCATTCTAATCAGATATTATCGCTCTTTCAATTTCACTATTACTTTTTAAAATCAAGAAGGAAGATATGGCATAAAAAGCATTTTTATTATTATATCCTGGTGTTCCTACAAAATCATTCGTCCAATTCTCAAAATCATACTCGTAATTCATAGTTTTATTAGAAACATCGCTATCAAATTTATCAATTCTTACAGGAACAGTCATTCCTGGACACCAACCCGCTCTGTCAGGTGCCCAATTCCCACCTTGATTATTAATCGGATTTTGAGAACAACCAATTGGCCCCATGTAATGATTAAAAAGACTAGAATTATCTATCTTAATTTTGTGTGTTCTAAAACACCATTCAGCACATGCTCTTCCATCGGAATCAGCTGGTGTCGCATGTCCCCAACCAGTTACTATGGTTCGTAGGTGAGCACTTTCAATATTACCTCCAAATTGAAGAGACTTTATCAAATCAAACTTTTCTAAATCAATTTCAGTGTTGCCATTTAATCCACCATAAGGAACACCTCCCAAAGAATTTCCATTAAATTGAATAATGCTGGATACTTTGTAGTATTTATAATCTGGTGTACCAGGTGTATAATCAAACTCGAGCGACACTATCCATCCAGAACTAACCCAAGTTTCAACAAAAATCCTAAGCTCAACATTGCCCTCCAATAGACTTTTAAAGTCCGTTACATCAAACTCAAGTCCTCTTGTAAGCGCACTATTATCAACGCCGTAAGGTGTAATGTGACGACCTATCTCAAACCATGCATTTGTGATTTTATCTCTGACCATAATGTTTGCATATCTGTCCCACGGATCACAACCACCGGATGGACAATCCAAACGTAAATACATTTTAATCATTTCTATATCACTCACGTCATTGTGCAAATCAAAACTTTGAACAGATGATTGACCATGTCCTCCACCCCAAGCAATTCTTTGGTTTGAGAAAGTTCTGTAATTATATCTCAATCTTGTTCCTTTTCCACCCAAACTTACATTTGCATTTCCTGCTCCTGGGCTTTGGAATAAAATATTTCCATTCAAGTTTCCTAGCTCGGATGGTGAAAATCTCACAAAAATATTAATAGATGAAGAACCACCAATTGATAAAGAATTTGAAAAATTTATATTGTCTGAGGATATTTCGAAATCACCAGTGATAGTAATTGTGATGTCAGAATCCAAGTTATTGGGGTTCACATTAACTGTTTGAGCCGCAGAGTTTTTTGTAATCATTGTATCGGAAAAATCAATTGAGGATGGATTAACGATTATTGACTTGTTGGCAACATTCTGATCACTTGTATCACCACCATCCTTGCTACAATAAACAAATACAAAAGCTAGTATTATAAGAATTGAGGAATGAATTATTTTCGGATTTACAGATTTAAACATCACTAATTATTTTTTAAAATTATCTTTTTTTTCATCAAACACATAGTCAATTACTTGCTGATGTCTTCTGTTAAACCTCACCGAACTACCAGATGCTGGAGAACTATAGAATCGTCTAGATGCAACTCTAAATGATTTTGCAAAATCCAAATGCATTAATAGGTGTCCCCATGCACCCATATTTCTTGGTTCTTCCTGTGCCCACACAACATCCTTTGAATTGTATTTATCAATTAATTTTCTAATTGATTCAACAGGTAATGGGAATAATTGTTCAATTCTAACAATCGCAATATTTTTGATATTATTTTTTTCTCTAAAATCAATTAAATCATAATAAAACTTACCACTACAAAAGACCAGTTTATCAGGGTTCTCAATATTTTCATCATCAATTACTGGTTTAAAATCTCCATTAATCAAATCATTTTTTGATGATATAACTTTTGGGTGTCTTAAAAGACTTTTAGGGGTCATTAGAACCAGGGGCTTTCTGTATTTTGTAACAACTTGTCTTCTTAACAAATGAAATAAATTCGCTGGTGTTGTACAGTTTGCAACAAACATATTATCCTTTCCACACAATTGAAGGTACCTTTCAAGCCTCGCTGATGAATGTTCAGCGCCCTGACCTTCGTATCCATGTGGAAGCATCAAAACTAATCCATTTTGAAGTTTCCATTTGTCTTCTGCAGAAGACAAATATTGATCAATCATTATTTGTGCTCCATTACTAAAGTCCCCAAACTGCGCTTCCCATATTGTTAAGGTTTGGGGTGAGGCAAGAGCATAACCATACTCATAACCCATAACGCCATATTCTGATAATGATGAATTATATATTTCAAATGAACCTTGATCCTTAGAAATATTATTTAAAGGTATATATTCTTCCTCAGATTTTTCTTTTTTAAGAATGGCGTGTCTGTGAGAAAAAGTTCCCCTTTCTACATCTTGACCCGAAATTCTTACGTTATAACCCTCGTTCAAAACAGTAGCATATGCGAGTGTTTCTGCTATTGCCCAATCTATCCTATCCTCTTTGAAATACATTGTCATTCTATCTGACATTAATTTTGAAACTTTTCTCAAATATTGATCTGGACTATTTAACTCAAATAAACTTTCTGAAACTTTATCCAAATCTTTTTTACTAACAGAAGTTTCAACTTTTTTCATCATATCATATTTCTTGACTGATTTAAACCCTTTCCATTCATGTTCCATAAAAGGAGTTATGATGGCATTTTTTTCTTTTTTAGAATCAACCAAGTCTGAATCTAACTCATCGGCATACTCTCTTTCCATTTTCTTCAGTTCAGCGTCTGAGATTACATTTTCTGAAATTAATTTTTGAGCATATATTTCCTTTACAGATGGATGGTTAGCAATGGACTTGTAAAGTTTTGGCTGAGTAAATCTTGGTTCATCACCTTCATTATGACCATATTTTCTATAACCAAGTAAATCTATAAACACATCTCTTTTATACCTCATTCTGTACTCTAAGGCAAAGTTTGAAGCATGCACAACAGCTTCGGAATCATCAGCATTTACATGTAATATTGGACATAGATTTGCTTTACCCACATCAGTACAATACGTAGAGGATCGTCCATCAATATAATTAGTTGTAAAGCCCACTTGATTATTAACTACTATGTGAATGGTTCCACCAGTTTTAAAACCCTTAAGCCTTTCCATTTGAACAACTTCGTATACAACACCTTGACCAGCAATTGCTGCATCACCATGTATGATTACTGGTAAAACTTTTTCAATATTTTGTTTGTGATATTTATCTTGCTTGGCTCGTGTTATTCCTTGAACAACTGGACCAACAGATTCGAGGTGAGATGGATTTGGAGCCAAATTGATGTAAACATTAATTCCTGAGTCTGATTTTCTTTTTGAGGTCCAGCCCAAATGATACTTCACATCACCATCAAAAATTTGTTCCTCATAATCTTTACCAACAAATTCGCTAAATATTTCTTTTGCAGGTTTACCAAAAATATTTGACAAAGTATTCAATCTTCCTCTGTGAGCCATTCCAACAACAAATTCTTTAACTCCTTTTAATGCTGCACTTTCGAAAATAGAATCAAGTGCAGGAATAAGTGACTCTCCACCTTCCAATGAAAATCTTTTTTGCCCCACAAACTTTTTTTGAAGAAAACTTTCAAAACTAGAGGCTTGTATCAATTTCTTTAAAATTTGTTTTTTCTTATCAATTTCAAACTCGGGATGATTATCGTTTGTATTGAGAAAGCTTTGAATCCACTTAATTCTCTCTGGTGTTCTAATATACATGTATTCTATTCCGATTGAATCACAATAAATTCTTTCCAGGTGAATTAATATATTTTCAAGACTTGAATTACCAATTCCAATAATCTCACCAGCATTGAATGTTGATTGCAGATCTTCATGAGAAAGACCAAAATTTTCTAAATCCAATGTTGGTACATATTTTCTTCTTTCTCTTACTGGATTTGTTTTTGTAAAAAGGTGCCCTCTTGTTCTGTAAGCATTGATTAATTCAACAACCCTAAACTCTTTGAGAATATTTTCTGGTATTAAAAAATCTTCATTTTTTGATTTCTTTTCAATACCAAATTCGAAACCTTGAAAAAATGCTCTCCAGCTTGGTTCTACTGAGTTAGGATCTAAAAGATATTCATTGTATAATTCTGCAAAGAATGCGGTATGAGCAGTATTTAAAAAAGAGTAAGGATCCATATAATCCAATTACATATTAAAATTACAACTTATCCTGATATTTTCAGCACTTATCTTCCATAATCATCATTAATTCTCACAATATCATCCTCGTCGGATGGATTATCGTTTTCCGTGTGTTGCCAAATCTCAGCGATTACTGCCCAATCATCCAAACCAACCAGCCTATGTCTCTGCTCTTTTTTGAGTTTAATTTGATCTCCCTTTCTAAGTTTAGTCATGTCTTTTTCAAGATCTGTATCACTAACCACCACTCCAACAGTTCCTTTACATACCCTCCAAATCTCCTCTCTTCTAAAATGATATTGCCATGATAACCTTG
>CACLQX010000015.1 GCA_902609185.1 uncultured Bacteroidota bacterium
TGGTCAATGACTCATTCAAATAAGTTTTTAAAAAATAATCTCTGACTGCCAATTTTGGTTGTGCATATAAAAAAACGTCTCGTTCAATTCCACTTAATCTCCAAAAATCTTGATCTTCCAAGTATGTTCCATCCGACCACCTTATTACTTTTAAGACGATTTCATTATCTCCTTCGTCGAGAAAATCAGTAAGATTAAATTCTGCTGGGGTTTTACTTCCCTCACTGTATCCAACAAATTTTTCATTGACCCATATATAAAACGCAGAGTTTACAGCACCAAAATGAATAAATGTTTCATAATCTTTCCATTCCTTTTTAACAGTAAAATTTCTTTTGTAAAGCCCAACTGGGTTATAATCTGAGGGCATAAACGGTGGATTAATTTCATATGGATAAATGATATTTGTGTAGACAGGGAAATCGTCAGTATGAAATTGCCAATTTGAGGGCACTGGAATTTTAACCCAATCCGACTTATCAAAACTTTTTTGATAAAATCTTTCAGGAACTTCATCATCGTTTTTATACAACTTAAAATCCCAAGTTCCGTTCAAAGATTGACTTAAAGAATCTCCAACTTTGTTGTATGGAATAAAAAAAGAATGCGGATCCTCTGTGTTAATTTTATAAATAGATAAATCCTCCCATTCTCTATACTGTGATTGTGAAATTGTGATGAAAAATAACACCACTAGATTTAAAAAAATTTTCAAAATGTCAGTTGTTTTTCTAAATTTAAAAAAAAACAATGAGATCAATTTCACTTTTAATTTTAATTTTTTTGTGCTATTCATCAACTAGCTATAAACCCTCTAAACCAAACATAGTTCTTCTGATGGCCGAGGACATAAGTATTGATCTTGAAACATATGGATTGAAGGGCCTTCAAACTCCCAATTTAAATTGGATGGCAAATAATGGGTCAAAATTTAACAGATTTTATGGAACCAACCCGATATGTTCTCCAAATAGATCTGCTCTAATGATTGGGGTTCATCAAGTAAAAATGAATACTCACCAGCACAGAAGTAACAGAAAATATATTTTACCAAATGGAATCAAACCATTTACTTATTGGCTTAGAAAAAACGGATACACAACCCATATTGGGCTAGATCCAAAGATTTTAGGAAGTAGGGCTTATGGTGAGGGTAAATTTGATACTAATTTTAAGAATTCAAAGTTTGGAGAATGGGATGGAAAAAATAATTTTGGTCTTTTTGACACTGCAGAAAATATTTCTAAAGAATCCCAAGAACCTTTTTTTGCTCAAATAACTTTGAACGCAACCCACAGAGGAAGATGGTGGTCATCAGTAAGAAATGAATCTAACGATCCAGTCAATGTTGATTCTATTGAACTTCCACCCTACATGTATGACCATAAATTAATTCGACTGGATTGGGCCAAATACTTGGATCAGGTAGAGTTTGTTGACCAACAAGTTGGTAAATTTTTTGAGTACTTAAAAGAGGAGGATTTAGATCAAAATACAATTGTAATATTTATTGGTGATAATGGAAGGTGTAATGTGAGAGGAAAAGGGTATTTATTTGAGCCCGGTATCAATATTCCACTATTAATTTATAATCCTTTCAATAAGAAAAACAAAGTAATCAATGATCTCGTTACTGTTACAGATTTAACAGCAACAATTCTAGATTATGCTGGTATTGATAAGCCTGAATACATGACAGGGAATTCATTTTTAAAGGATGATTTTAATAGAGAATATGTTTATGCAGCAAGGGATCAATGGGATGAAATAATGGATAAATCAAGAGCAATTGTTACAAAAAAATGGAAATACATTAGGAACTATAAACCAGAAATCCCATATGATGCAGGTCAGGCATATTTAGAATTTTACCGCCCAGCTGTGCATATCATGCGAACTGCAAAAACTAAAAATTTACTAACTAATGCTCAATTACACTTTTTCAAGGAATCAAAAGATTTAGAAGAACTTTATGATTTGGAAAATGATCCTCACGAAATAAAGAACCTTGCATTAAACCCATCATTTCAAAATGTAATGAATAAATTTAGAATTGAAATGGAAGGATATAATGAAAGGTACAGACCAATGTCAGACGAATATGAGCCCATAATTGCTGAGTCAGTAGTTATTTTTGAATGGGTTAAAAAAAATAGACCTGAAGAGTATAAAAGAATGCAAGAAGGTTATGAAATCGGATTCTCAAAGTCAAAAGATGAATATTACAAGAACAATTAATAAATATACCTATCAGGATTTAGTTTATTGTATAATTCATCATCTCTAAGACCCAAAAAAATTGGATCCATTAGAGTCTTATTCCATTCCACACTTTTTTTTACAAGTTCATTAAACAAAGGCCTGTTTTTTTCAATAATATTATTTTTTTCACCTATGTCTGAGTACAAGTCAAAGAGCATTGAGTCCCCTCTTCTAATAAACATTTTGTAATTCTTGGACCTCACTGCGTGTGTTATATAACGTGCTCTTACTCCATTTTCAATGTAAGGTTGATGTCCATTATTTCTCCAATAAAGATGTTCGTGTGGATAGCCACCGTTATTACCTTTTATGTAAGGTAGCAGGTTTTGACCATGAATTTCGTTATTTAATTTTAGATCAGGGTTTATAATAGCCTTACTTGTAGCAAATATATCTAAGGATATTATAGGTTTTTTAAAAATAGTACCTGATTTAATTTCATTTGGCCATTGCATAACAAATGGTATTCTTATTCCTCCTTCATAAAGGGTTCCTTTATGAGATTTTAATGGTGCATTATTTGATGCATTACTTTTAGCTCCACCGTTGTCTGATAAAAAATATATAATGGTATTATCATAAATTTCATTTTTCTTTAAAATTGATATTATTTGCCCTACCCCATCATCAATTGAGCTTACCATAGCTGCATATGTTTTTCTTCGCTTGTCTTTAATGTTTGGAAATCTGTTTAAATATTTTTCAGAAGCCTGTAGTGGACCGTGTGGAGCATTATAAGCTAGATATATAAAAAAGGGAGATTTAAAGCTCTTATCAATAAAACTAACAGTTTCTCTAGATAAAGCATCAGTCAAATATTCATTCTCGTCAATCCTTTCTTCATTTCTTAATAATTTAGTTCTGTAGGCACAAAAATTACACTTAACCTCAGTCTCATCAGCTAGATTCCACTGTTCAGGGAAATATTGGTGACCACCAGTTAAAAAACCAAAAAATTCATCAAATCCTCTGTTTAAAGGTCTTAATGATTCGTGGGCTCCTAAATGCCACTTTCCAACAGCTAAGGTTTTATAATTCTTCGTTTTGAATAAATCTGCAATAGTGAATTCAGACAATGGAAGTCCCATATTAGGGTCTTTCGGAGTGTATAAAGCGTTTAATCCATAACCAAAAGTATCTTGGTATCTACCAGTTATTAGTCCAGCTCTACTGGGTGAGCAAACAGCATAGGAAACGTATCCGTCTGTAAATATTACTCCATTTTCCGCTAAACTATCAATATTAGGAGTTGAAATTTCATTAGATCCCGTAAAGCCTAAATCACCATAACCCAAATCATCAACCAAAATCACGATTACATTCGGAAGAGTATCATTTTTAAAGTCACACGAAAAAAGAACCAACAGACAAAATAGAAGTATTTTTTTCATTAAGTTAGTGTTATAATTACAACTAATTTAGAAAATTATTTTTATGAAAAAATTTATTCTTGTTTCAATTTTTATTGGTTTTTTTTCTTGCAATAACGTTGAATTACCTAAACCAAATGTTATTATCATATATGCAGATGATTTGGGTTATGGTGATGTAAGTTCGTATGGTTTAGGTACACTGCAAACTCCCAACATTGATAAAATTGCAAATGATGGTATTCGATTCACAAATGGATATGCAAGCTCTGCAACATGTAGCCCTAGTCGATATGCACTGATGACTGGTACCTACCCATGGAGAAATAAAAATGCTAAAATTTTGACAGGAGCAAACCTAATTATTGATACAACTGAAATGACACTTCCAAAAATGTTCAAATCAATGGGTTACAGAACTGGAATTGTTGGAAAATGGCATTTGGGTCTTGGAGATGGTAGAAATACTGTTAGGGATACAACAGAGACAGGTGCAGTTCCAAGAGATCTTGGATATGGACCAGGTGTCAGAGGAAATATTGACTACAATAATAAAATTAGCCCCGGTCCAAATGAGGTAGGTTTTGAGTATTCATTCATTATGGCAGATACTCAGGACAGAGTACCCACAGTTTATATTGAAAATGGAAATGTAGTTAACCTTGATCCAAAAGATCCTCTTGAGGCAAGTTTCAGAGGAAATTTTGAAGGCGAACCCACAGGTCTAAAAAATCCAGAACTTTTAAGTATGGTATGGCACCATGGTCACAATGGTTCTATTGTAAATGGAGTACCAAGAATAGGTTTTCAAAGAGGAGGAAAAAGTGCTATGTGGAGTGATATTGATATGGCTGACAAATTTTTAGATGAAGCTAGAAAATATATCAACTCTGTAAAAGATGAACCCTTCTTTTTATTTTACACACTGCAACAACCTCATGTTCCCAGAACTCCCCACCCCAGATTTGAAGGTTCATCAGGAATGGGTCCACGAGGTGATGTAATTGTTGAAGCAGATTGGTGTATTGGTGAAATGTATAAATTTTTGGAAGATGAAGGTTTGATTGATAACACAATTATAATTATATCCAGTGATAATGGACCAGTTTTAAATGACGGATATTATGATGATGCAGTTGAGAAATTGGGTGATCATGACCCTTTTGGTGGTTTGAGAGGAGGAAAGTATAGTTTGTTTGAGGCCGGTACAAGGGTTCCATTTATAACATATTGGAAAGGAAATATAAAATCTCATGTATCGAATGAGTTGGTAACACAAATTGATTTTCTCGAATCATTTTCTTCACTAATTGGCTCTGATATTACATCAAAAGATGGTATTGATTTATCTGATGTTTTATTTAGAAATAAAGGAAAAGGACGAACAGAGTTTGTTTTAGAAGCAACTTCAAGAACAGCATTTCGTCAAAACAATTGGGTTATGATACCACCATATAAAGGTCCAGCTTTAAATAATTCCGTAAATATAGAAGTTGGAAATTCAAAAAAATATCTTCTTTTTGACTTGGATTCAGATTTAACTCAAAAAAATGATTTGTCTAAAAAATATCCAGAAAAACTTCAGGTGATGATTAAAAGATATGAGGAAATAACAGGTGATGATTTGGGAGAGGTCAAGGAACTTATTCTAGAATAAATGCAAATATTAGTAACTGGAGGACTAGGTTATATTGGTTCGCATACAACCGTAGAACTTATAAGTAAGGGGTTTGATGTTGTAATCGTTGATGATTTATCAAATTCTAAATTAAATGTTTTCGATAAAATCAAAAAAATTACTGGAAAAAACCCTAATCTTGAAATAAAAGATCTAAAAAATAAAAACGAAGTAAAAAAACTTTTTAGCGATTATCGCTTTGATGGAATCATTCATTTTGCTGCTCATAAATCCGTTAATGAAAGTGTGAATTTCCCAGATAAATATTACAAAAACAATATTGGTTCACTTGAAAATTTATTGGAAAATATCGATGAAAAAATGCACTTCATATTTAGCTCTAGCTGCACTGTTTATGGTCAAGCTGATAAAATGCCAATTAAGGAAGATTTCCCCATCAAGAAAAGTGAGTCGCCATACGGTGAAACAAAACAAATTTGTGAAAGTATTTTAAAAAAATTTTGCTATAATAATCCTAATTTTAATAATATTACTTTAAGATACTTTAATCCTATAGGAGCCCACAGCTCTGGTTTAATTGGAGAACTTCCACTGGAAAAACCTGAAAATTTAGTTCCTTTTTTAACCCAAACTGCGATTGGAATAAGAGATCAATTAATTGTGTTTGGCAATGACTATAACACACCCGATGGAACATGTATTAGAGATTATATACATATTGAGGATTTAGCTGATGTTCATGTATCATGCTTAGAATATTCAATTCAGAAAAATAATAATGAGAATTATCAATTTTATAATGTAGGAACTGGAAAAGGCCTTTCAGTTTTAGAATTGATAAACTTATTTGAAAAGGTTAACAATGTTAAAGTAAATTATAAAATTGGTAAGAGAAGAAAGGGTGATGTTATAATTGCTTTCGCTGATGTTTCAAAGATCATACAAAATATTGGATGGGTATGCAAACATTCTGTTGAAGATGCTTTAAAGTCATCATGGGTCTGGGAAAAAAATTTAAGAGATGAGTAGTCTAATTGTAGAGTCATCAGGCAGAATTAATATGATTGGAGAGCACATTGATTATAATGGTGGTTGTGTATTGCCTGGATCTATTGATAAAAAAATTCGATTTAAATTCAATAAAATTGAAGGACAAGAATGTCTAATTAAATCATTGACATTAGACAAAGAGTTCCGATTTAATTTTTCAGATTTAAGTCAACGAAAAGTTCACTGGGAAAACTACATTATTGGTGCAATCAATAACTTAATTAATAAAAAGTTTTTAAAGTTAAGTGCTTTTTCATGTGAGATTAGTAGCTTTCTTCCAATTGGCGCTGGAATTAGTTCATCTTCATCACTCATTTGCGGAATAGTAAAAGGAGTACTTGAACTTAATAATCTTAAACTATCCAACAATAAAATTATTGATATAGTTCTTGATGTAGAGCACAACTACATAGGGCTAAAAGGAGGAATAATGGATCAATTCACCATTTTACACGGACAAAAAGACAACTTGATTTTATTGAAGTGTCATAATAGAGATTTTAAATTTATACCCTCTAATCTCAAAAATTTTAAAATTCTATTATTAAATACAAATGTTGAACATAATCTAGCAAATACTGCTTACAATGAAAGAGTTAATGAATGTAATGATGCTTTGAAAATAATCAATGAACATAGTAATACCAATTACGATTATCTATGTAAGGTTCCAGTAAAAGTATTAAATAAGAACAGAAATCTTCTATCAAACAAAGTATACAATCGAGCATCTTTTGTACTAAATGAAAATATAAGAACAATTAAATCAGCTGAACTATTGCAAAAAAATAAACTTTTTGAATTTGGAAGTCTGATGTATGAATCACATCATGGGTTATCAAAACTTTATGAAGTTAGTTGCGAGGAATTGGATTTTCTAGTGGATCTTACTAGAAAACATGAAAAAATTATTGGGTCCCGAATGATGGGTGGCGGATTTGGAGGTTGTACGATAAACTTAATTGAAAAGGACTTTGTGGATCAATTTGTAGATGAGTGTTGTAAAGCTTATTATATAAAATTTAGAAAAGAAACTACCCCCATTCTAACAATGCTTGACAACGGTATTACAATAAAAAAGACCTAAAGGCAGAAAGATTGTATAAACTCTGTTTAAACAGGTTTAAGGCTAACTGGATATTCGAAAATCCTTTTCAGGCGCGCTCTAGCAAACAGACTCACCTTTTTTAATAAAATTTGCGTTGAGTTTACCAATGTTTATCTGCCTAAGGTCAATTTAATATGATCGTAATTAATTGATATTTTGATCAATTAATTCAATAATTTTACTGAGTTTGTTGTCTGTGTTTGATCCAAGCTTAGATTGATCCATGGTAATTTTTTTATTATTTGTAAAAATTTCCAATGCACACATCGCTAAACTATCTTGTTTATCTTTAACTGCATAGCTTTTTTCATATTTTGTTATCATATCATTAATTTCTTTCGCAGCTTTTCTCAACACTTCCTCTTGCTCAGTATTTACGTTTAAAGGATATATCCTATTTCCGATATTTAGTTTAATTTTTTGTTTCATTCTAGGATGAAAGATTTGTGATACAAAAATCTAAATCCTGTATCATTTTGTCAATTCTTTGTTTTACAAACTGTTTATTATCAGATTCTAAAATTTTTCCAATTTTCAACGATTGATAACTGAGTTTTGAATTTTTTAAATCACCAATGATTTTTTCATTATTGTTCTTCAACAAATCAATTTTATTTTTCATTTCCAGATTTTCTGACTTAAGATCATTATATTTTTTTATCATTAATTTAATTTTATCAAATAAAATATCAATATTTTGATCTGAATCTTTCAATTTACTTTTTATATATCTAAATTTAATTTTAGTTGTTATTAAATGCAAGGCTTTAATTGAAAAACTTATATATATTAATATTTCTAATAAATTATTCTATTGTCTTTTCACAAATCAAAGTTGAAGAAGCAAATCCGCCTGTCAACATACCAATTAAACTTAGTGGTAATTTTGGTGAGTTAAGATCAAGTGGATTTCATTCAGGGATTGATATCAAAACATTGGGGAGAGAGGGGGTTGAAATAAAGTCAATTGATAATGGCTATGTTTCAAGAATTTCAATTTCGTTAAGCGGATTTGGAAAAGCAATTTATATTACTCATCCCAATGGATTTACATCCGTTTATGCACATTTAAGTAGATTCAATGATGATATAGAAAAACTTATACAAGCCTTACAATATCAAAAGAAATCATTTGTTATAAATAAATTTTTCAAGAGAGATGAAATAATTATAGAAAAAAATGACATAATTGGTTATTCTGGAAATACAGGAAGTTCTTTCGGACCACATTTACATTTTGAAATTAGAAAATCTACTGAAAATTTACCAATCAATCCGTTAAGATTTGGATATCCAATTGAAGATACAATTCCACCGTCTTTAAGAGGGCTATTCCTTTACAAGATTGGTGATAAACCCAATAAAAGAAGAAAAATAAATATTAAAAAAATTTCAGCTAATAAATACCAAAGCGAAACAATTAAAGCAAATGGTAGTTTTGGGTTTGGTGTAATATCTAATGATAGACAAAATAAATCTTACAACATTAATGGAACATATAATTACAAATTAATCAAAAATGGCAAAAAGGAGTTTGAAATTGAATTTGATAATTTTTCATTTAATGAGAAAACCTACCAAATGAAATTTATGGACTATGGATATTACGTTGACAGAAGGGATAGATTAATTAAAATTTTTAATGAAAATAAGTTAAATGCGACCTTTATCAAATCCAACAAAACAGGAATTATTAATGTTAATGAAAATGATTCAATAAAAATTAAAGTAATACTCAGTGATTATTCAAAAAATGAAACTCAAATCAATGTTAATTTTGTTGGGACAAAGGATAGCTTAAATTTTTACTATGATGATTTAAGTAATTTTAATTTTTTTGTAAATAAATCAGATGATTTTAGTTTTTCCAAAAATGGTGCACTCGTAAAAATAAAAAAGAACACTTTTAACAGCGATACTTTTCTAGATATTAAATATTTTAAGGATACTCTTCATCTTATTAATCCAAAAGTTTATGCGTTTAAAGCAATTGAAATCTCAATGCCACAAAAAGTTAAAAACAAAAAAAAATCCTACGTAGCCTACATAAATGATGAAGGGGAAAAAACTTTTGCAACTAAAATAAATATTGACAACAAATTTAAATTCAAAACAAATAGTCTTGGGAAGTTTTATGTAGATATTGACTCAATAGCCCCTAATATTAAATCTCTTGATAGAAAAAATAAAATAAGCTTTGAAATAACAGATGATGAAACTGGAGTCAAAAAATATGATGTTTTTGTAAATGGAAATTGGCACCTGTTTGAGTATGAGCCAAAAAGGAACGAGATATTTTGTGATCTTACTAGTATAGATATTTATGGAAAAGAAGTCAACCTAGAGGTTATTATTGAAGACCTTGTTGGAAATAAAAAAACACTAATTAAAAAGCTAGCATTCTGAGAGCATTTTTTTTACACTATCTGCAGCGTATATTATTTCATCTTTTGTGTTGAACTTTGAAAATGAAAACCTTATTGAAATTTTTTTCATTTCATCTTCGGAAAGTATCTCGGACAAAACGTGTGAAGGCTCAGATGATCCGGACTGGCAAGCACTCCCTGATGAACATGCTATCCCAGCAAGCTCAAGCTTGAAACTGATCAAATCTTTTTTATCAATTGAGATTGGAAATCGTAAATTCAAAATGGTATAACTTGATTTTTTGAAACTACCATTTACTTTAACATCATCAATCGATTTAAAAATCTCTTTTGAAAACAATTCTTTAAGGGATTTAACTTTTTCTTGGTTATCATAGAGGTTTTTATAGGCTTCTTCCAAGGCAACTTTTAATCCATAAATATTATGAGTACTTTCGGTGCCACCTCTCATTCCACGCTCCTGCTCACCACCCTCAATTAACGGAAAAGCCTTATTTTTTTCATTAATATATACGAAACCTACACCCTTAGGACCATGAAATTTATGAGCCGAACAAGTCAAAAAATCAATGTTTATTGATGATAAATCCAATGGAAAATGCCCGATTGTTTGGACAGTATCACTGTGGAATAAAGCATTAGAGTTATTACAGATATGTCCAATCTCATCAAGGTCTATCATTGTACCAATCTCATTATTTATGTGCATTAAACTTACAAGTGTTTTTTGCTGTTTTGATAACAGAGATTTTAATCTATTTAAGTCGGGGTACCCATCACTATTAACATTTAAATATTCTAACTCTATTTTACTGTTAGAACAAAGATTTATAATTGGGTTTAAAACTGCTTTATGTTCAATTTTAGTAGTAATTATTCTTTCGACCCCAAACTTAATACATGATTTAATTATCATGTTGTTAGACTCTGTTCCACCTGATGTAAAAAAAATCTCACTTGGTTTTACATTAAAGGTTTGTGCAATAAATTTTCTACTGAGTTCAATTATAGTTTTTGAATCTCTACCAAAAAAATGTGTTGAAGAGGGATTTCCAAATGAATTAACAAGAACTGATGTCATCTCATCAACAACTTTAGGGTCTAACTGAGTTGTCGCTGCATTATCAAGATAAACTTTTTTCATAGAAAGCTGTATCAAAGATATGTGATTTTCACTAGTTTTGAATTAAGAGTAATGAAAATAATAAATAGTAAAAATAACCCTAAAATCAAATACCTTAAAAAAATTAGATCTAGCAATTCTTTTAGAAAAAAAGAAAAGAAATTTTATGTTGAGGGATTAAAAGAATTGATCCTTTGTATTGAATCGGGGTTTTGTATTGATTCTATTTATTGTTCGTCTAAATCAAAAAAAATATTAGAAAATAATTTAATTGAGATAGATTATATAATTAATGACATAATTATATCTCAGATTTTGATGAGAGAAACAGAAGGAGTTTTTGGGGTTTTTGATGAAAAGACAGATCAAATAAATACTTCGAAATTTTCAGCAAATGAGCTAGTTTTAGTTTTAGATAGACCCGAAAAACCAGGAAATGTAGGTGCTATCTTCAGAACTTTTGAGGCCTTTGGTTTTAAAAATATATTCATAGCAGAAACTAATTTAGATATTTATAATCCAATTATCATTAGATCAAGTCTTGGTGCAGTATTCAATCTTAACATATTTAAACTCAGTTTTGATCAGATAAAACAGTTACTAAAAAAAGAAAAATTTAAGATAATTATCTCAGATGTTGATGCAGAAATACACTACAGTAAGGTAAATCTAAAAGAAAAAATTGCTCTAATAATGGGTCCTGAAAAATCTAAAGTAAGTAATGATTTTAAAAAAATATCTAACCATACAATTAGAATTCCGATGTTTGGTAAAGTTGATTCACTAAACTTGTCAGTAGCTACATCAATAATCTTATCAGAATCAGTTAATCAAAGAAAAATCTCTTAAATTTAGATGATGGAATTAGTATCTGAAAAATCTTTTAACAGAAAATTAATTAGTGAGTACAAGTCACTATTAAAAATTAGTTATCAAGATTTAACCAAGTCAGACAAATTACTAATTAGAAAATCATTAGATCTTGCAGTCTTAGCTCATTCAAATCAAACTAGAAAGTCTGGCATTCCTTATGTTTTTCATCCTCTATCGGTTGCAAAAATTGTTGCTCAAAAAATTGGTCTTGATGCACAAAGTATTGCTTCTGCCTTATTGCATGATGTTGTTGAGGATTCCACATATGATTTGAATTATATTGAAGAAAAATTCGGTAAAAACATTAGTAAAATCGTAGACGGCTTAACCAAAATCTCTAAACTAAAAAAAGAGAAAATTTTGTCAATCCAAGCTGAAAATTTCAGAAAAATGCTACTAACCCTCAATGATGATGTAAGGGTTATTCTTATAAAGATAGCAGATAGATTACACAACATGCGAACTCTAGAATTCTTATCAACGGAAAAACAGGCAAAAATATCATCAGAAACATTATATATATACGCACCAATTGCTCACAGAATAGGTCTATTTGAAATAAAGACCGAATTAGAAGACTTAAGTTTAAAATACCTTGAACCTGAAGTTTACGATCAAATTCAATTAAGTCTTAATAAGTCAAAGGATGATCAAAATTTATACATAAGAAATTTTGCTAGAAAAATCTCGGATAAATTAAAATCTGAATCCTTAAATTTTAAAATTAATGGTCGGACAAAGTCAATTTTTTCTATTCGTGAAAAAATGATAAAGAAAAGTATTTCAATTGAGGAGATTTATGATCGCTTTGCAGTTAGAATTATTTATAAGGCTAAACAAAAAGAGGAAAAGTTATTGGCATGGAAAATATATTCGATTGTAACTGATGTCTATCGCCCCAACCCTACTAGATTGAGAGATTGGATTTCAAATCCAAAATCAAATGGATATGAAGCATTGCATATTACAGTTGTAGGGCCAAGTAAAAGATGGATTGAGGTGCAAATAAGGTCTGAAAGAATGCATGAAATTGCTGAAAGAGGTTTTGCTGCACATTACAAGTATAAACAAGGTGACGATAAAGAAAGTGGATTGGATTTATGGTTGAATAGACTCCAAGGTGTTCTTGAAAATCCAGACTCAAGTGCAATTGATTTTGTTGAGGATTTTAAATTAAACCTATATTCAAATGAAATTTTTGTTTTTACGCCAGAAGGTGATCTGAAATCTCTTCCAAAAAATTCTACTGCTCTAGACTTTGCATTTAACATTCATACACAATTAGGTTTAAAAACTAGAGGAGCAAAAGTCAATGGAAAGATAGTTCCTTTAAATCATAAACTAAAAAGTGGTGATCAAATTGAAATTATAAAAAGTAATAAATCCAAACCAAACGTAAGTTGGCTTGACTACGTAATTACCTCAATAGCAAAGAAAAGTATACGTTCTTCATTGAAAGAAAATAAGAGAATAATTGCCCATGAGGGTAAGGAAATATTAAGGAGGAAATTAAAACAACTAAAAATTAATTTTAATGATACTAATATCAACAAATTATGCACCTATTTCAATCTGCAAACATCTTTAGACTTATTTTACAGGGTCGGAATTGGATCAATTGATAATATTGAATTGAAGAAGTATGCAGGAAGCGAAAAAAATAGGATTATCAAATTTTTTAGAAGAAAGATAACACCAAAATTCAAAAAACTTGAAAATGAAATAATTAATACAAATTACGATCAAATAGTGTTTGGTAATGAAGAAGAAAAATTGGATTATAAACTATCAAATTGTTGCAATCCACTTCCCGGTGAAAAAGTTTTTGGATTTTTGACTGTAAATGAAGGTATTAAAGTTCACAGAACAGATTGTAAAAATGCTGTTAGCCTTAGATCAAATTTCTCATACAGAATATTATCTGCAAAATGGATTGATTCAACCCAACATGAATTTAGATCAACTATTCAGATAATAGGCATTGATAACATCGGAGTTTTAAATAAAATTACAACGATTATTTCAAATAGTCTTAATATAAATATGTTGAAAATGTCATTTGACACTGAGGGTGATACTTTTAAAGGGAAAATCACCCTTAAGGTTTTAAATAAAAATATTCTTGATAAATTAATTAATAGATTAAAAAAAATTCATGGTGTTGATAAAGTTGTTAGGTTTTAAATAATTAATTTTGATTTATGTCTAAAAACAGATTAAAATCCAACCAAGAAGTCGTAAAAGACGTTTTCACTAACTTTCTAGAAAAAAATTCTCATAGAAAAACCCCTGAAAGATATGCAATACTTAAAGAGATATACGATTTAAATGATCATTTTGATATCGAGTCTCTCAACACACTAATGATTAAAAAAAAATATAGAGTAAGTAGAGCCACTTTATACAATACTATTGAACTTCTAATGGAATGCCACTTGGTTAGAAAGCATCAATTCGGAACTAACCTAGCCCATTATGAAAAATCATACTTTGACAGACAACATGATCATATTATTTTGACAGATACTGGAGATGTTATTGAGTTTTGCGACCCTAGAATCCAAAATATTAAAGAGTCAATTGAAGATGTATTTGATGTTAAGATTGAAAAACACTCCCTATACTTTTACGCCACAAAAAACAAAAAATGAAAATTGATATGATTTTAGGTCTCCAATGGGGAGATGAGGGTAAAGGTAAAATTGTTGACGTTCTTACAAGAGATTACGATATTATAGCCAGGTTTCAAGGTGGTCCAAATGCAGGACACACTCTAATATTTGATGGTACTAAACATGTTCTACACACGATACCCTCTGGAATATTTCATGACAAAAAGATTAATGTTGTAGGAAATGGTGTGGTTATAGATCCTGTAATTTTTAAAAATGAAATTGAAAAACTTAAGGCCGTTGGAGTCGACCTAAAAAATAAATTATTTATTTCAAAAAAAGCTCACCTAATATTACCAACACATAGATTAATTGATAAAGCATCTGAGCTATCAAAAGGAACGAAAAAAATTGGCTCAACATTGAAAGGTATTGGCCCAACCTACATGGACAAGACTGGAAGAAATGGGTTGAGAGTTGGAGATTTAAGTGAAGATGATTGGATGATTAAATATGATAATCTTAAAAACAAACACCTAAATTTAATTAGGAGTTTTAATGTTGATATTGATTTTGACATCGAAGAATTATCAAATAATTTTTTTGAATCGATTGAATATATAAAGCAAGTTAAATTTATTGATAGTGAACACTTTTTTAATGAAAGTTTGAAAAATGGTAAGAAAATAATTGCCGAAGGAGCTCAAGGCTCATTACTTGATATAGATTTTGGCACATATCCCTACGTAACATCTTCAACAACAACTGCTGCAGGTGCCTCCACAGGTTTAGGAATTGCTCCAAATAAAATTGATGATGTAATTGGTATTTTTAAAGCATATACAACCAGGGTCGGAAGTGGTCCTTTCCCAACCGAATTATTTGATGATATTGGAAATAGAATTTCTAAAGTTGGAAATGAGTTTGGCGCAACAACCGGTCGTCCAAGAAGGTGTGGTTGGCTTGATTTGGTTGCTTTAAGGCACTCCATAATTATAAATGGTGTTACCAAACTTGCGATCATGAAAGGTGATGTACTTTCTGGGTTAAAAAAAATCAAAATCTGTACAAAATATAGATACAAAGGTGAATTAATTGACTACCTACCCTACTCTTTAGAAAGTAAAAACTTAGAACCAATTTATGAAGAGATGTCTGGCTGGGATGATGATATTACAGCAATTAAAAACATGGAAGATCTTCCAAAAACATTTTTAAATTACATTAGCTTTATTCAAGATTGGGTCGGAGTTCAGATTAAAATTATTTCTGTCGGACCGGATCGTAAACAAACAATAATTGTTTAAACTAAAAATTATATCGTTACTAATATTTATTTTTTCTTCTCAATATCTTTTTGTTCAAGAAAAAAAAATTGAGATTATAAGAGCTAACTCCTTAGATAAAGATGAGTTAGTATATCCTGATGCAAATATTTTGAAGGGTTCAATTGAAAAACAAGTTCATTTAAGACACGATGAGATGGATATTTTTTCAAACAATGCAATCTTTTTTCAAAAAAAAAATAAGTTTATTGCTGTTGGGGATGTTTTACTAAAGCAAGGCGATTCATTAGAGCTAAAATGTGATTCTCTAAATTACGATGGAAAAATAAAAAAGTTTTTTAGTTATGGTAGAGTATCCTTGATTAACAAGGTGACAAAACTAGATTCAAATGAACTCTTTTATGATAGAGATAAAAATATTGCTTCTTTTTTTAGTGGAGGAAATATAATTGATAGTCTTACAACAATACAAAGTGAGAAAGGTGAATATTTACTTGATGTTGATAAATATAAGTTTAGAAATGATATAATTATTACTAACCCTGACTACACTATTGAATCAGAAAGTTTGGATTATATTATTGGTCAAGAAAAAACGTATTTCTTAGACTCAACTAAAATTATTGGGGAATCCTACGAAATTACTTGTAAAAGGGGATTTTATAATGGAAAATTGTTGAAGGGTTATTTTTTAGATAATGCAAAAGTATTAATGAAAAATAGAATAATTAAAGGTGATAGTATTTTTTTTGATGATAATATAAAATATGCAAGTGCAACAAAACAAATTTCAATTTTTGATAGAAACGAAAAACTTCAAATTTTAGGCGAATTTGCAGAAATTTTTGAAGAAAAGGATTCAGCAATTGTCACCTTAAACCCAATGGCTATAAATACAACTGAAATTGATTCACTTTTTATATCCGCTGACACACTATACTCTGTTGGTGATAGAAAAAATAGAATTATCAAAGGTCTTAATAATGTAAAGTTTTTTAAAAAAAATATGAGTGGAAAATCAGATTATATTTTCATTGATGAAAATAAAGGTTTGACAAGGCTTATGAGAAAAGAGTTAGGCACTAGAGCTATACAAATCATGAGTCAAGAACAAATAAATCAGATTAACCCCATTATTTGGGACGGGAATAACCAAATAAGTGGTGATGAAATAATTTTAAAAGAGAATTTGAATGAAAATAAATTGGACTCATTAATAGTAACAAATAATGGCTTCATCATTGAGAAGGATACCATTAATATCAATAACTATAATCAAATTAAAGGTATAAAAATCTTCGGCAAGTTTATAAAAGGTAAAATTAGAAGTTTAAAAGTAGATCAAAATGCAGAAATAATTTACCACATGTATAACGATGAGAAAAAACTTATTGGTATTGATAAAGCTGTATCAAGCTCCATCTTAATGAAAATAGCCCAAGATGGAATTGATGAAATAATATTTAATACAAGCCCGGAGGGTATGTTATATCCTGAAAATTTCTTAGAAGAGAATGAAAAGTTTTTAGAGGGTTTTGTGAATAGAGAACATGAAAAAATTAAAAGTAAATCAGACTTATTCAATTAATGATCGATAGTTTCAAGAAATTTCAGGCACAGACTACAAATTATCCACTTGGAATAGAAGTTACTAAAGCAGAGGGATCATATGTTTATGATCGAAAAAAAAAGTATCTGGATTTGGTTGCAGGAGTATCAGTACA
>CACLQX010000016.1 GCA_902609185.1 uncultured Bacteroidota bacterium
TAATTATTTCTTGTGGAGGAAAAGATGATGGTGGTGGTGGTGATGTAGATCCACCTGACCCTGTAAACCCACCTACGGCCTCAGGTCTAATTTCCCCTGCTAATAATACGGAATGTCTAGATGGAGAAAATGTTGAGTTTAGATGGAATTCATCTCAATATACAGATACCTACACTATAAACATAAAAAATTTACTAAATCAATCCGTTATTTCACAAAGTACTTCATCAACTACTATAACAATTCAACTAGAAAAGGGTCAACCTTATTCATGGTATATTGTCTCTTCTTCAAATTCAATAAGCGATACGGCTGAAAGTGAAAAATGGAAATTTTATCTTAAAGGTGAGCAAACCTCAAACTATGCACCATTTCCAGCAGATCTTAAAAAACCTGTGTCCGAGTCGACGGTTAGTCCTGGTAATGTTGAGTTTGAGTGGTCTGGTAGTGATGTAGATACTGGAGATACACTAACATATGATCTTTATCTTGGAACATCAAACCCTCCTACAACTAAGGTTCAATCAAATATAAGTACGACTAAAGTTACACAAAGTATCACGGATGTTGGTATTTATTATTGGAAAGTAGTCTCTAAGGATAATTCAGGTAGTAATTCTGACTCAGGAGTTTCTAAATTTACAGTCTCTAATTAAGATTGTAAAATAAATTTATTCTCATACTTTTGCTATTCAATGTTTAGCGACAAAACTTCACATATTGATGATAACACAATAGAATTATTAGAAAATGCACAGAACAGAGTGAGGCAAAAGAGGAATGTTTATAGACATTTTATATTTTTTCTTTTTATTTCAAGTTTTATTTTATTTATTGACCTTGCATTATCTGTTGGTAAGAACTTAATATTTTTTGATTATTCCTGGTCTATTTGGATTGTATTAATCTGGTCTTTTATCTTGCTCTACCACTTGTTTGATGTCTTCATATCAAAAAGAATTCTTTCAAAAAAGTGGGTTTCAGCTCAAAAAAGTCATTTAATTAAAGTTCAGCAAGAAAAGATAAGATCTTTGAAAAAGGATATTGAAAAAGAATCAAAGATTTATGCTGATTCAAATTCAAATAATTTAAATCAAATGATTACTATTATTGCTGCAGCATCTGAAAATGATGTAATTGGAAATAACAATAAACTGATATGGCATCTAAGCAAAGATTTAATCAGGTTTAAAAATTTAACAAAAGGGCATCATGTTATCATGGGCAGAAAAACCTTTGAATCTATGCCTAAGGCTTTACCCAATAGAACAAATGTTGTCATCACTAGAAATAAAAATTACACAGCTGAAAATATAACGGTCGTAGATTCTCTTGAAAATGCATTAAAAGTTTGTAAAGATGATCCACAGCCATTTATTATTGGAGGTGGTGAGATTTATAGGATAGGACTTTCATATGCAAAAAGAATAGAGCTTACAAGAGTTTATCATAATTTTGAGGGTGATACAACCTTTCCTCAAATTGACAAAAACTTATGGAAAGAGGTTAAGAATATAAAAATGTTTGATGTTGAGAATCATAATTATAATTTTAGCTTCATCACATATGATAAAATTAATTAAATGAATGTATTTGTATTCCCCGGACAAGGTTCACAATTTAGGGGCATGGGCAGAGAACTTTACATAAATTCTAACACCGCTAAAGAATTATTTGATAGAGCTGATCAAATACTTGGTTTTTCATTATCAAATATTATGTTTGAGGGTTCTGATGAAGATTTAAAGGAAACTAAAGTAACTCAGCCAGCAATATTTGTTCACTCAATAGTAAAGTTGCTAGAACTTAATTCCAAAATTAAACCAGATTTTGTAGCTGGACATTCGCTAGGTGAGTTTTCTGCACTAGTAGCCAATAAAACGATTAAGTTTGAGGATGGCCTAAAGCTTGTTTCCGCTCGTGCAAATGCCATGCAAAAAGCTTGTGATAATAATCCAGGCAGCATGGCTGCAATTTTAGGTCTAGATGATGACGTAATTATAAAGGAATGTGAAAAATTTAACAAATATGTAGTAGCTGCTAATTTAAATTGTCCTGGGCAAGTTGTTGTATCTGGTGAAATTGAGGGAATTGAGGAAATTTGTAGACTATTTGATAATAAGGGTGCTAGGAGGAGTTTACAACTAAACGTCAGTGGAGCTTTTCACTCAAAATTAATGGATGATGCAAAAAAAGAACTTAAAGAATTTATTGACACTATTGAATTCAACAATCCTGTTTGTCCAATTTTTCAAAATGTGACTGCTAAGGCAGTTACAGATAAAAATGAAATTAAAACAAATTTAATCGATCAAATGGTTTCCCCCGTAAAGTGGTCTGAATCTATAGTTAATATGATTAATGTAGGGGCCAAAAAATTTATAGAAATAGGCCCTGGTAAAGTTTTATGTGGATTAATTAGAAAAATCAATAAAGACATCGTTGTAGAGACAACCTGATTAAAACTTATTAATAATATTGTAAATATTAATTGGTTATTTCATTTCAATTTTGTGATCGAACAAAATTTTTCTAGATATGATATTTCTAAATGTATTACTTTAGTCAAAAATGAATATTGCTTATAATATATTAATACAAATTTTTAAAAATATTCTACTACCCACATTGTCTATTTTCTCTGAAAAAACAAAAATTTTTTTATTGGTAAGATTAAGGTTATTAGATAAAATAAGTAGAGAGATCGATAAAACAAAAAAACATATTTGGATTCATACTGCATCACTAGGGGAATATGAGTTAGCAATACCATTGATAAAAGAATTTAAAAAGAATTTTAGCGAAAAAATTATTTTAACGTTCTTTTCGGAGTCAGGATTTAAACTAAAAAAAAGGATGAAAGATATAAGTTACACTTATTATTTACCGATAGACACAAAGTATAATGCTAAAGAGTTTATAAGAATAATAAATCCAAAAATTGCAATATTCATTAAATCAGAAATTTGGCCAAACTATATAAAAGAGCTAAAGGAAAAGAATATTAAAGCTTATTTAGTAAACTACACCTTTAATAAGGTTACTAGTAAAATTTTATCTAGTACAATGAAAAAATTTAATACGATTTATGTGGAAAACAAGATTAGTATGAAAAATATGGAAACATTGGGGTTAAGTAATGTGAAATATTTAGGAAATTTAAAATTTAACAGAGCTATATTACAAAAAAATGAAGTTTATAGAAATGATAAGCTACATGATTATTTGAAGGGGGGTAAGTGCTTGGTATGTGGAAGTACATGGAAAAAGGATGAGGAAATAATAATTAATTATATAAAAGAAAATAAAGTAAAGGATCTTAAATATATAATAGCACCACACATGGTAAACAAAAAAAATATAGAGAGAATAAGAAATAAATTTGAAAACGAAGTCAATTTATTTAGTGATAAAATATATAATATACAATATAATGTACTTTTAATAGATTCAATTGGTGTACTAAAATATATTTATAAATTTGCAACTATATCTTATATAGGAGGAGGTTTTAAAAAAAAAGGGTTACATAATATATTAGAATCTTGCATATATGGTAATCCTGTTATAATTGGAAAAAATTATAAATTTTTTAACGAAGCAAAAGACTTATTAAGCTTAAAAGGTGGATTCAGTGTGAAAAACTCAAAAGAATTTCAAGCGACAGTAAATGAACTTTTGCTGAATGAAAAGAAAAGAAATGAAATTGAAATAATTAACACTAAGTTTATTAAAGATAACGTGGTATCAATGAATCAAATTATTAAAACAATTAAAAATGAATAAAATGCCCTTATTAATAATACTAATTACAGTTTCACAATTTTTAAATTCTCAGTCGATTGACGGTGCTTGGGAAAAATATAAAACAAATTATGAAGGATCAAATGAAAGGCATATTGCTATTTTTTCAAATGGTTTTAACTCCTCTACTGTATACAATAGTGTTAATGGAAAATTTATTTCAACAGATGGAGGCTCTTGGTACTTTAAAGATAATTTATTAACTCAAAAAATCGAATTTGACTCTAAAAATCCTGAACGGGTTGGCTTGACTACAAATTCTGAGATCAAGCTTAATGAAAATAAAATGACTATTATAAGAACAGGTGAAACTTGGACTAAAATTGATGATGGTAGTCCAGGTAAACTTAATGGTGCGTGGCTTATGTCTGGTAGAATTAGGGATGGTGTTAAAAGTATTAGAAATATTGATAGACCAAGAAAAACAATGAAAATCCTCTCTGGTACTAGATTTCAATGGATAGCATATAATACTACAACCAAACAATTTATGGGAACTGGCGGTGGAACATATAAGACAATTGATGGTAAATACATTGAACAAATTGAATTCTTCTCAAGGGATAACTCGAGGGTTGGTGCTAAACTAGGTTTTGAGTATAAATTGGATGACGGTGAGTGGAATCATATGGGTTTTAGTAGCAAAGGAGATTCTTTGCATGAAATTTGGATTCAAAGAAAATAAAAGTGCGGGTGGAGGGACTCGAACCCCCATGCCGTGAAGCACTAGATCCTAAGTCTAGCGTGTCTACCAATTTCACCACACCCGCGAGGGGAGCAAATATAAGCAAGATAATTTAATAGCTACAAGAGGATTTATTAATTTTACAAATAGAATGGATAAGGTAAAAGAATATATAGAAAAAAATAAAAATAAATTTTTGGAAGAATTATTTCAGATATTGAAAATTCCTTCGATAAGTGCCAAATCGGAACATAAAAAAGATATTATTATTTGTGCTGAGTTATTAAAGTCCCATTTGGAAATACAGGGTTTTAATAATTGTGAAATATGCAAAACAAAGGGAAATCCAATAGTATATGGTGAAAAAATAATTGATAACAAACTACCCACAGTACTGGTATATGGTCATTATGACGTTCAACCAACAGACCCTATTGAATTATGGAATTCTGCACCTTTTGAACCAATAATAAAAAAAACATCTATTCACCCTGAAGGAGCAATCTTTGCCAGAGGAGCGTGTGATGATAAAGGACAAATGTTTATGCACATCAAGGCATTTGAAATTTTAAATAATAATGGCGGATTCCCTTGTAACATAAAAATAATGATTGAAGGAGAAGAAGAGGTTGGTAGTGATAATCTTGAGATTTTTATTGAGAAAAATAAGAGAAAACTTGAGTGTGATATAATTTTAGTTTCAGACACGGGAATGATAGATAAAAAAACACCTTCCATTACAATTGGATTAAGGGGAATGACATATATGGAGCTAGAGTTGACTGGTCCAAATAGAGATCTACATTCCGGTCACTATGGTGGTTCAGTGATTAATCCTATTAATGAATTATCAAGAATAATTAATCTTCTACACGATAATGAAAAAAAAATTACCATCCCAGGTTTCTACGATGAAGTTAATGAATACAGTGATTTTGAAAGAGAAAAAATGGGGTCTATTCCATTTTCGGAAATTGAATATGCTAAATCTGTAGGCATAACTAATCCATCGGGTGAACACGGTTATACATCAATTGAACGAAGATCAATCAGACCATGCTTAGATGTAAATGGTATATGGGGAGGATACACAGAGGAGGGTTCCAAGACTGTGATACCTAGCAAAGCATATGCAAAAATTTCAATGAGATTAGTACCCAATCAAAAATGGAAAAAAATAAGTCAACTATTTTCTAACTATATAAATAAAATAGCATCTCCAAATGTATCAGTTAAAGTAAGTGAGCATCATGGAGGTGAACCCTATTTAACGTCAACAGAGTCAAAAGCATACAAATCAGCTTCCAAAGCTTACAAAGATGTATTTAAAAAAGAGCCAATTCCCACAAGGGACGGAGGATCAATACCTATAATAGCACAATTTGAAAAAATATTAAAAAGTAAAACAATTTTAATGGGTTTCGGGCTTGATTCGGACGCCATTCATTCACCAAATGAACACTACGGCATATCCAACTTTTTAAATGGTATCGAAACGATTACAAAGTTTTATTACCATTATACCAAATAACTATTTGAGCTTGATTAAGAAAAGTTCAGCAGCAATTCCGTCAGTCAAAAACTTACCTTTCTTTGAAACAGTGTACAAATCTCCATTTTTTACTAAATGATTTGATTTTAAATAACTTTGAGACCTATTCATAAAGTGCTCATAAAAATTTTTACCAAAATTTTTTGAAATATAGCCACTTGACACTCCCCAAATTGTACGAAGCCCAGTCATTATATACTCATTGTATATATCTACTTTTGAGAGAACCTCTCTTTTTACATTTAGCTTGTTAGCTCTTACACCTTTGATATACTCAGAATTATTTGAAATATTCCAACTTCTTGTAAATCCATCAAAACTGTGAGCAGAAGGTCCAATTCCAATATATTTTTTTCTTAGCCAATAACCAGAATTATTCCTAGAGTAAAAACCGTTCTTAGCATAACTATTCATTTCATAATTTTCATAATTTTCATTCGACAAAAAATTATTTATATACATGTACTGCTTATAAACATCATCATCATGTGGCATAGTTACCAAGTTTTTATTGATCTGAGATTCTAGTAATGTTTTTGACTCAACAGTTAAAGCATAGGTAGAAATATGCTTTATATCATAATATTGCGACAGCCTTAAATCTTGATCTAAACTATTTGTATCCAAATTAGGTATCCCGTATATTAAATCAATAGAAATGTTTCTAAAAAATAATAATGAGTTTTCAATTGAATCAATCGATTGTTTAGACGAATGAACCCTTCTCATTAATTTAAGTGCATCATCATTTAATGTTTGGACCCCTAAACTAATTCTGTTAATTTTTGTTTTACTGAGAGCTTTTAACTTTTCTTTTGAAAAGTCATCCGGATTAGCTTCAATTGTGATTTCTATATTATTACACAAATTATAGTTGTTATCAATGGTAAGAAAAATATCGTCGATATCTTTAATTTTTAGAAGTGAAGGAGTTCCACCCCCAAAATATATTGTTTCGATTTCATTTTTGTAATTTTTTGACCTTAGAATAATTTCTTTTTTGATCGCATTAACCATTTCTTGATAAAGAATCAATGATGTAGAGAAGTGAAAGTTGCAATAACTACATGCTTTTTTACAAAACGGAATGTGTATATATATTCCTGCCAAATTTATTTTTTTAATCTGTCAGGGTTACTTTTCAAAAATGAGTTCCATCCTGAATACTTCTCACTACCAACTATATTTTTGTCATTATAAAAATGACATACTGCAGCAGCTAAGCCATCGGTAGAATCTAATTTTTTTGGAAGCTTTTTAAACTTTAAAATAGATTGTAACATTTTTGCAACCTGTTCTTTTGATGAATTACCGTTTCCTGTTATTGACATTTTTATTTTCTTTGGAGAATATTCTTTTATTGGTATTTGTCTAGATATCCCAGCAGCCATAGCAACTCCCTGTGCTCTTCCAAGTTTTAACATTGACTGTACATTTTTACCAAAAAATGGTGCCTCAATTGCAATCTCATCAGGCTTATGTGCTTCAATAATCTCAATTATTGATTTATAAACCTTATCTAGCTTTAAGGAATGATCTTTTATTTTACTCATATTTATTTCGCCGAAATCTAAAAGAGATATTTTTTTATCTTCAACAATTATTAAACCATATCCCATAATATTAGTTCCAGGATCAATACCTAAAATAATTTTAGAATTCATATTCAACATTTAAAATTATCGGGAGGATAAATTTTGATTTTACCTTGACTCCGTAATCAGTTTTTACAGCAGGTATAATATTTGGCATTGAATCTAGAAGTTCATAAATAATGAATTTTATTTTTTGAGTGTCATTTTCAGAATTTTTAAAGTCTATTCCTTCAGAGTAGATCTTTCCGTTTTTATCAACAACTATTTTTATTTTGAGTGAATCATTAAATTTTAAATCAATAATATGAGAGTTATTTTTTAAATTATTAATAAGATAATTATTTAAGTAGTCATGCAGACAACCAAACCTTTTTTTTGGATCAACAAAATTTTCACATTTTGGAACTGTTGGATATTCGTCACTTGATGTCCACATTAATTTTTCTGCTCTTTCAATTTCCTTATCAATTGGCAACTCACATGAAAAAAAAATAAAAAGGAAAAAAACCAAAAAATATTTAATGTAATTTAACTTTAAAATTGACATTTGTTTCAAAATACAAAATTAGTTTAATAAAGTGATATGGACATTTTAATTTTTGCTATTGGGATAATTTTATGCTTGATTGGAATAATTGGAAGCTTTTTACCTATCATTCCAGGACCAATTACATCATGGTTTGGACTACTGCTTTTAAATTTAACTAGTGCTGTTCCTTTCAATTTAAAATTTATTTTTATAACATTATCAGTTGCAGTTCTAGTTTTCTTGCTTGATTTTATCACCCCTATTTATGGCGTAAAAAAACTTGGAGGGTCCAAGGGAGGACAAATTGGAGCTAGTTTAGGTTTACTAATTGGAATTTTTATTATTGGTCCTCTTGGGATTTTTATTGGGCCAATAATTGGTGCAATTACGGGGGAAATGATTAATAACAAGAGTCTAAAAAAATCACTCAAACCTGCATTTGGATCTATTTTAGGTGCCCTAACTGGGATTGTTTTAAAATTTTGCTTAAGTATGACTTATTTTTTCTTTTACCTGAATATATTTTGGCAATACCGACAAAATTTTTTTTAATAATAGACAGTTCTGTTATCAATAATTTTTGATTCAGATTTAAAAGATTCCAAAATTTTAGATTCAGTATCTGATCTTCGTTTATTTGATAATTGATTTTCAAAACTTAAATAAGTTGATGGACTCTCAACCTTATTAATATTAACCAATTTGATCATATATACACCTTCCTCACCTTGGAAAAAACCAGAGGTTTCACCAATATCTAATCCAAATGCGTTTCCTATAATAACTGGTTCATATCCAGCTTGAGCAACTACAGGTGAGCTTTGATTGATAGCCGATACAGAAACTATTTCCAAACCTTTCTCATTAGACAAATCATCTAAACTATTGTATTGATTGTTTTCTTTAATAATCATATCAGCTTTTTTATTTTTCCTCAATTCAGGTAAAGCCAATATTGATCCTGCACTAATATCCATTAACCCTTCGTTGCTAACATCTTTGAGTTGTGCTAAAACATACCCACCGGAGCTTAAGTCAAACCTTTTATAATCTCCAATTTTTGTATCATCTTCAAACAGCCACTTCACTAAATTTCTTTGATTCCCTAGGGCAGGCAATTCATGATCTAAAGGGGTGATACTTGAAAGTGATTTGGATTCATATTCAAATGATTCCGCTGTACTAATTAGGTCCTGAGATTTTGACAATTCAATTTCAAATTTTGATGCAACATTAAAAACAGAGTCACTTGTAAAATTTGATGGTACATTTTTTAAGGCAATTGTTGCAACTTTAGCTAAATCTTCTTTTGCGACAACTTTGATAACATGAAACCCAAATTCAGTTTCAACAACACCAATTCTTCCTATGTTACTTTTAAAAACATAATCATTAAAAGGCTTCACCATCATGCCTTCTTGAAAAAAACCTAAATCTCCTCCACTGCTTTTCGACGGACCATCAGAAAACTCTAAAGCTAAACTTGAAAAACTATCAGGATTTAATCTTGCTAGTTTAAGGATTCTATTTGCTTCATTTTTTGCCTCATTTTTAGATCTCTCAATTGAGGGGTCTGCATTTTGCGAACCTTTATAAGATATTAAAATATGACTGGCCCTGACATTTCCATTATTTTTCTTTTCAAGCATTCGCGAAATTTTCATGAAACCATTGTCTTTATATGGGCCGTAAATTTGATCATTATTTAGATTAAAGATCATTTGCGCGTGATCTGAACTAAAAAAACCCTTTGGCCTAAATAATGAATCAAATGGTATATCAGAATTTTCATCAATATAAAAATCGAAATTATTTGTACTCTTGAAACCCTTTACAAATTCATTCAAATTTGAAACAGGGTTGAACTCCTCGCGATCGTTTAAAAATGAATTTAATTTGTCTCTCAAATCTCTTTCATCTTTGTTTGAAGGTAATTCATCAAACACAACATATTCAAAACCTCTTGTTGGCTTTTGCTTAAAATCGTCAGAGTTTTTATTTATATAAGACTTTATTTCAGAATTTGAGATCGAAACTAAACTGTCAGGAATTGAACTATATGGAATTTTAACGTACAATATATTTGCAGTTAAATTAGATTTTAAAAATTCTAATTCACCCTCATAATTTGATGAGTTTATTCCAGACTTTAAGAGGTTTACGTAATTGTTCTGTTCAATTTGGTTTTTGAATTCTTTTTCTTGCAAAGTCCATTGACTGTAACCTTGCGGGTTAAAATCCTTTAGATTTAGAACAAAATCAGTAAACTTATCAATATCAAAGATACCAGCATCATTTAAAAATCTTTCATCACTATTAAAATTAGGATTATTAGCTAAAAAATAATCAAGATGAGCTTTTCCAGATCCAAGACCTAATTGATCTATCCTTTGTTTAAAAATTTCTTTACGAGTTACTTGATCCCATGATGTATTTAAAGCTTGTAAATCAGAAAAGTTATATGATTTTTTAAGAAAATCAACTTGATTTCTAAAGTCGGTAATTGATATTTTTTCACCATTGACTTCGCCAATTGGATCTTGGGACTGAAATCCAGAACCATCAAATACACCAGCAATTACAAATGCAAATAGTGCCATACCAATTACGGAAATTAAAACAAAAGAGTTTCTTCTTAAACTACCGAGTGCTGCCATAAAAAAAATTTAGAAGACGAAAATACAAATATCTATTATAAGAACAATAAAAGAATTATTTAAAGAATATGAGTTCAAGTTAAACTAATTAGTATTTTTTCTGTTGTTAAACTTTTTTCTGTAATGCCTTCTGAACAGAAACATTAAAAAAGAAAGAAATCCTAATATAAGTAGTGCAATATTACCTTCAATTGTTTTTTTTAAAAAAATTATATCAAAAAAGACAACTAAAGAAATGGTTAAATAGGCAATTTCTGAGATTTTGTGATACTTCATATTATTTAGTTATCATCGAATAAAAAATTTCCATTTAATTGGCCCGTTTTGAGTAATTTAAAAGATCTATCAGCATCAAGCTTATTCGCATTTATGTCATATTCATTACTTGAAAAAACAATATCTTCTTCCGTAAATAACCACTCTTGCTCAGGATCCCAATATATTTGACTTGATTTAATTTTACTGCCATCTGCTGACTGAATAACAACATTACCTTTAAGGCTAACAATTTTTGTTTTGTAATATACAATACCGTAGTTGGCAGACACATTTGTTGAATCATCCTTATTTTCATAAAAGCTTATATTTAAACCCTCAGGAAATTCGGCGTAGGGAAATGTTTGATTTGTATAATCTACGTTTAGAGTTGAATTTAAAACAGCCTTAACAACTGCAGAATCTGTATATTTTAAATTAAAATTTTCAGTAACAGCTGCCGGGATTTTAGAATATTTATTAATATCAATGATACTTTCAAAATCATTTTTACAAGAATGGATAATCAACAATGCAAAGATCAGGAAAATTGTACGTATCAAAACTAAAGAGTTGGTACAGTAACAGATAAGCCAATCCAACAATTAAATGTAATAACCTTACCAGAATTACCCTCGGTGAAGATATCAGTTTTTGATGGAGCTCTACCCAAGTAACTCTCAGCGGCTTTTAATGCAGTTTTTCTTATGGTTGCATCAATAGAAGCTGCTTTTCTAGCTTCTCTTTCTGCAAGCCAATAAACTGATCTTTTTTCAAATTGAGTTTTACCACAGCCATTTGCGCTACTTGCATACAAATTGGCAATTAAAAGATTTGCTCTTCCCATAGAGGGTTGAAATTCGAGAGCACGTCTTGCATAATTTCTGGATCTAAAGAACTGTTTAGTATTTTTGAATTTCGTAGCAATTTTGTAAAGGATTCTTGCCTTTTTTATATTATCAGTTTGAAGTTCAATAGATTCATTGTAAAACCTTAATGATTCTTCTAAATTATTTTTTTTATCATTGAGCAATCCTAAATAGTAAGCAGAATTGGCAGATGGATTTAAATTATGTAATAGCTCTACAAGAACAACAAACAAAGGATCATCAGAACACTCCTTACTATCCATTCTACTGGCCGCTCTATTGAGCCATAATGGATTAGTCTTATTTTCCTCAAGGTTTTTTCTATACAGAGGAATTAAATTTTCACATGTTGATTCCTTTGCAATTATTGCATTAAGGTTCCTTAGGTATATATTTGAAGCATTTGAATTTATTTCATAAACCCTTTTATTCCTTTTTTCTCTAGATGTTAATGCAATTCCAGAATTTTCTTTGTTAATAATGATATCAATTTGTTTAGAGTATTCATCAATTATTGAATTATACCTTTCAGACAATTCTTCATATTTATTAAAAATTTGATTTAACGTAATCTCACCATTTCCTGCCTTATATAATTCAAAATATGTTTTGAAATAATTATAAAGCGGTTTTGGATCATCAAAACTTACGGGGTCAGTTTGATATGCATTTTCAAATAAATCAAAAATTTCAGTTTTGGTTGCCAATTTATAATCTATCATTTTTTGGGCTTTATTAGACATAATTTGACCAACAATTGATCTACCATTATAGGCTGGGAAATTTATTAACCACTCATCATAAAGCTCGAGTAAATCATCCTGGTATGCTGTCTTGGATTCACCATCTGATGTCTTTATGAATTCCTCCAGCATTCTGGATCCTTGAAAATAAATTGCAGGATTTATTTTAGGACATTCTTTTCTAACTGACATCCAAGGTTCATAAGCAGCTTCATAGTTTTTAACCTTGTAATATTCAGCAAAAATTGAAAGGTTTGAGTTACAATCTATCGAGGCTTGAGAATTTAGATTGGATATTATTAAAAGGAATATTACAAGAAATATTTTTTTCATAATTAATTATACATTGATCTAATAAACCACAAATCATTAAGAGAAACACCAATCATCAAATTGAGATAATTTTCTTTAATCAAACCAAAGTCATTCGAACCTCTTTGTCCAAATTCTAAACCGATATTTGCCTTTGATATTCTGCCCACTGGTATACTAAACCCAAAATTTATACCAAAGTCTTTGATATCTTGCCCATTTACCTCCAAGGCTCCGTCGACGAATTTTAGTCCAGCTCTGTAAGTAACCCTGTCAAAAAAACTTGTAAATGAGTCATACTGAGGCAAAAAGAAGCCTCCTACAGAGTAAATGTTATGTTTGTTGAAATTTACATTATCCAAAGCCATCAACTCATTTTTATAGCCATTACCATTAACTGATTTCATATTAACACCAAAAAACCATTTTTTATCTTCTCCAAAACCAATTCCAAAATTTGAAAAACTTGGAATAGTAAACTTGGTTTCATCCCTTCCAGTTATTGATAAATCTATGTTTTCAGTATCACCGCCAAAAGTACCATCCGCTTTAAGTGTTGCAATTGCTTGTGAGTTTTTTGAGGTTAATCTTGACTGTGGCTGATATACATATGTAGTGTAAATCTGAATATTATTTCTAAATTTTTGTTGAAAAACAGCTGAGAAATTATAACTCAGACCACTAAGTGATGATTCACTTGAAACCCTGGTGAAAAGTTCTACATCAGTCAATATTTTTGAATGATAATGATTTAAATTTCCAAAAGAGTATGATGAACTTATTCCAATCCCAAAATTTTTAAATAATTCAATCCCTAGACCCACAAAAGCACTATTAATTCCACCATTTCCATCATACCGATTAGTACTAATCGGATCAGTTGATTCATCAACTGATTCAAGAAGATAACCAACTGAAGTATTTGGTTTTAAACCAAAATTGAAGCCTAAAAGTTTGGTTGGTATTGATACTGATAGATAATTCAGACTCGCAGTTGTTGACTTTGCATTATTATCCCCAACAGAATATCTATTATTTTTTAAATTAATTCCCACAGAATAGTTTACAAATCTAAGCTTAGAAAGTGATGCAGGAACATTCAAATTAACTGAGACACTATCGTAATAAGACGTATTTCCTCCCATCATTTTATTTTCTGCTGTTGCCGAAAAATTTGTTTCACCAACTCCAAAATAAGAATAAGGCGAATAACTTGATTTTTGAGCAAAACCCAACTGAATAAATAAAATGATAAAAAGCAATGAAATTTTATTCATGTTATTTGTTAGTCTCTATAAGGAATTCTAGCCCTTTAAAAACATAATTTGAAGTTGTAAATATGGTGTTTTTTATCTTACCTGACAAGTAATATGAATCTCCTCCAGTTATAATTACTTTTAAATCATCATATTCACTTGAATATTTTTTAATGAAACCCTCAATCTCCAGTTGAGTACCCAAAAAAGTTCCGATATTAACAGAGGATTCAGTATCAAATGCCTTCATATTTTTAGGATAACTTGGATTGATTTTTTTTATTAAAAATGCTCTTTTACTAATAGAATCATATCTCAAACCTAAACCTGGTGATATTCCACCAGCTAAATATTCATTATTTTTTGTTTTAATATCATATGTTATACAAGTTCCGATATCAATAATTAAAACATTTTCATTTGGATAATCTTTTTGAGCAGCACAAACCAAAGCCAAACGATCATCACCAACCAAATCTTCCTTGTAAGGATTTTTAAATGGTAGATGATTATTTTTTACATCAAAAAAACAGCTATTAGTTTTTAAAAACTCATTCAGTTTAATATTTGGAATAGAAACATTTGACAAACATGAATGGGATATTTTATAATCTTTAAAAAGATTCTTTATTTTTTTCAACAGGTTTGTAGAAGAATGGAATTCCTCAACAACTTTATAATCTTTAGTAATTGCAATTTTAGAATTGGAATTACCTATGTCAACTAACAAATTCATTGATGAATTGTAAAATTAAACAAGTTTTTAGCAATTTGTTAAATATCTAGTAAAACGTTTATATTTGCTTTTCAAAAATCCAATGGTACCTTAGCTCAGTTGGTAGAGCAAAGGACTGAAAATCCTTGTGTCCGCAGTTCGATTCTGCGAGGTACCACTTTAAGCCCCAATATGGGGCTTTTTTTATACATTTATAAAAATTATTTTTTATGAACAAACAAATATACAATCTAACATCATTAATATTGATTTTTATATTAAGTGCATGTACGGTAAACAAAGATCAAAATAGCAATATGGTATCGTTTGAAAATGGCGATATTATGACTGGTGTAACTGAAGATCCGCTTGGAACTAAATTTTCTTATCCAACTGGCGAAGCCTCAATCACAAGTCAAATTAAAAGATGGGAATCTGGTTTTCAATCACCATGGCATTATCACCCATACACTGGAGTTGCATACGTTGTTCAAGGTGAATTAACTGTAAACTATGATACAGAAACATCAATAGATGATAAAGATGCTGAAAAGAAAATTATAGTTACACAAACATACAAGGCAGGGGATAAAGCTTTCCTAGGAGTTGCAAACATGTGGCACTTGTCAGAAAATAAAGGTTCCAAAGATTTGATTTTTATTGTTTCTTGGCTTGGTGAAAAAGATAAAGCGTTAGCAGTTCTTGAGTAAGCTTCAAATAATTATAAATGTTAAAGCCGTCTAGTACGGCTTTTTTTTATGAGATTAAATTACCGTGTTCATCCCACTTGGCAACATCAAGTCTTTTTGATTGATCTACGAATTTTGACAACCATTCTTCGTCATAACTTAAACCATGGTCACCTAAAACCTCCTGTGGGACTCCGTCCCAAACATTTGGACTGTTTCCTTTATAGCCAAGTTCTTTAATTCCAACCTGTGAAGTGAAATATCCAGTTACGGTTAAATTTCTTAACAAATTGAACCATTGGACTTCCTCTGCTAAATCATTCATGTCCTTATTTGGGTCATAATAAGCTATTTTGTCAAGAATTTGTTTTTGGGAGTCCTCAGGAATGTCTGTAAATCTTTGGTTAAAATTTAAATCACTTTCCTTATTTATCCAATTAATTCCATCTCTTAAAGGCTTTTGATATGAGGGAATATCTTTGGCCATGAATTCGATTAGTTGGACAACTTCAGCCTCTTTAATTGATCCATTCTCGTTGGGTGGTAAAATTAAGTTACATAATTTATCAAGGGTTATCAATTCATCATCAGTAAAAAAATCTTGGTTAAACAGTTGATCATCATATAATTTTTCTTGTGGTGTTCTGCCGTACTGGTATCGGGTTAATGACCTCTTTATTTTTTCTTGAGTGACACCATAACAACCGTTTAGTAAATATGAAGCACCTAAGACACCTAGAGTTATTGTTTTTATTGAATCTCTTCTTTTCATTAAAAATTTTGTTTTTTAAACTCTGAAACAATATGATCAGAAGCTCTCCAAGCTAAAGCCATAATGGTCCATGTTGGGTTTTTATCTGCTTGTGAAACAAAAGGTCCAGCATCAACAACAAAAACGTTATCAACATCATGCATTCTTTCAAATTTATCAACAACAGATTCTTTTGGATTGTTACCCATTCTTGTTGTACCAACCTCATGAATAATTTCACCAGGTTTTGTTAGACCGTAATTTGATTCAATACCAGGCTTATTCCATAATGGCTGACCACCCATATTATGAATAATTTCTTCAAAAGTATCCTGCATGTGTTTTGCTTGTTTTATTTCATAATCAGTCCATTTGTAATTAAATCTTAATACAGGAACACCATATTTATCAACCTTATTTGGATCGATTTCACAATAATTACTCTTCATTGCTACTGATTCTCCACGTCCTGAAAATCCAATTGTAGATCCATAATATTTTTTCATGTCTGATCTTAAAATATCACCATACCCACCAGATTTTAATCCGAAGAATTTATTGAAGTGATTTACATTGAAGCCTGTACCATAAGTTGGGGCACCCATTCCTCCCCATACCTCGATGTGATAGCCTCTGGGAAAATCTAAACTTTTATTATCAAGCCACCAAGGTGAATATACATGCATTCCTCCAACACCATCCTCATTATATGTTTTTCTATTTGTGAGCTGTGGTAAAAATGCCATCATGTCACCACCTGTTGAATCATGAAGATATTTTCCTACTAAATCACTACTATTACCTAAACCA
>CACLQX010000017.1:0-15000 GCA_902609185.1 uncultured Bacteroidota bacterium
GATGTCAAGAAGGAAATACTTGCTAAATTATTTTGGAGAAGATTACGATGAAATTAACGGCCCTGGTAGTGAAATGGATGATAATTCAGTAAAAGTTAAAGAAAAAATTGACATTAAATCTGAAATATTGAAGGTTTTGAGGTGTATTAATGAACTAAAAGAAAATTATAAACTAAAAGATATTTCAAGTTTTATTAGCGGAAAAGAGACGGTTTTAATAAGGTCTCATAATCTAATTGAAAGTAAATTATATGGATTTGGAACTAATGAAGGAATTATTTTTTGGAAATCTGTTATTAGAAAAATGATTGTAGAAAAACTCTTATTTAAAAATATTGAGAGTTATGGGGTTTTAAAAATATCTGAAATTGGATTAGAATTTTTAACAAAACCATTCACAATAATGATGTCTACTGATCACGATTACTCGGGTGATAACAAAACAGAAACAATTAAGTCTGAAAAGGTATTAACTACTGACACTGATCTGCTTAATATCCTGAAAGATGAAAGAGTTTCTCTGTCAAAAAAATATAATTTACCCCCCTTTGCAATTTTTCAGGATTCTTCAATCGAGGAAATGTGTTATAAATATCCAACATCAATCGAGCAACTTTCCTCAATTAATGGCGTTGGTGAGGGGAAAGCAAAAAAATTTGGTGAAACTTTTATAGTTCTGATAAGTAATTACATCAAAAAAAATAAAATAGAAGATGTTTACGATAGTGTAATTAAATCAACTGGCTCTAATTCACTTACCAAATTATTTATCATTCAATCTATTGATAAAAAACTTTCAATTAACGAAATTGCCGATTCAAAGAAAATATCATATAAAGATGTCCTAAATGAGTTAGAAACAATTATATTTTCAGGTACTAAATTGGATTTAACGTATTTAATCAATGAAATTTTTGATCATGAATCCATAGATGAATTAAGTGATTTTTTCTCTGATTTAGAGCGTGATTCACTTGATGAGGTCATTGATGAATTTTCAGATGATTATGAAACAGATGACTTAGCTTTATTCAGATTATATTTTTATTCCAAGCATGCATCATGAGTTTTTCCACTTAATATTGCATCCTATACTTGGTTTTTGAATTGATATATTTTTTATGTTTTTAAGCATACAATCAATTGCGTTTCTTAAGTCGCTTCCCGTAGTTTCTAGGTCGTTACCAGGTCTAGAGTCATCTAGTTGTCCCCTGTATACTAATTTTTTTTCTTCATCATATAAGAAGAAATCAGGTGTACATGCAGCATCAAATAATCTAGCAACATTTTGTGTTTCATCATATAAATACGGAAAATTAAATTTTCTATTTGAAGCTAATTTTTTCATCATTTCAGGGGAATCTTGTGGATAATTATCAACGTCATTACTGCTAATTGCAACAATGTTAATTTTGCCTTTGTAAGTGTCTGAAATTGAGCTTATTTCGTCAAGCACATGAACAACAAAAGGACAATGATTGCAAATAAACATTACCAATGTGCCTAAGTTTAAATTTAATGCTTCGCTGTCGAATAGTTCGTTATTAATTGTATTAATAAGGTTGATATTAGGAAGATCTGATCCTAACTCAATCATGTTTGAGGGTGTTCTAGCCATTTATATTTTATGTTTATAAGCTTTCTTCTACAGGGAATTTTATTAATAGTTATTTTATGAAAATTTAAATATCTTCAAACTCTACTTCACTACTTTTTTCGTCACCTTCCTTATCATCTTGCTTTTCTATATTTTTAGTTTCCTCAGATTTTGACTTAAAATCCTTATCATGTATCTCACTAATAACCTCTACACCTTTTTCATCAACAATAAATTTTGTCATTTCACCCAAAACATTTGAAAAATTTTCAAAGTCCTCTTTGTAAAGATAAATTTTATGTTTTTTGAAGTAGAATGTTCCATCATCATTAGTAAATTTTTTACTCTCTGAAATTGTAAGGTAATAGTCTCCTGCCTTTGTTGATCTTACATCAAAAAAATATGTTCTTCTACCAGCTCTAACAACCTTAGAGAATATATCTTCATTTAGATGTTGTTTACTTTCTTCCATTTTAATTATTTCTACCAAAAATGGTTAAAAAAGTAAAATCGGCAAAATCTTAATGTGTTTTTTTATTTTGTTTAAAATTTATCTGATAATAATATCCCTGAGTATTTTTTATTAATTCATTGTGAGTACCAGTCTCAATAATTTCAGAATTGTTCATGACGATTATCCTGTCACAATTTTTTAAGATTGATGTTCTTTGACTTACAATTATTTTGGTTATATCTTCTGAATGATTTTTAAGATTGTTTGAAATTTCCTTTTCAGTTTTAACATCTACAGCTGATAAACAATCATCTAGAAGTAAAATTTTAGGTTTTTTTATTAATGCGCGAGCTAAAGCAATCCTTTGTTTTTGTCCTCCTGACAAATTTATTCCTCTTTCTCCCAAAATAGAATTGTATTTATTCGGAAATTCTTCAATTTCATCATTGATACATGAAATTTTTGCATATTTCTTTATTTCACTATCACTTGCATTATTTTTTCCAAATCGTATGTTATTTTTAATCGTGTCGCTGAACAGAAAAGTTGTTTGAGGAACGTATGATATATGTTCTCTTATATTATTTTTGTTGTGACTCTTCAAGTCTGTATTATCAATTAAAATTTTACCAGATTGAGGGTCATAATTTCTAACAATTAGTTCAAGTAGTGTTGATTTACCACATCCAACAGGTCCAATTACACCCAGAGATTTGCCCATTTCAAGTCTAAAACTAATATTAGACAGAGCTTTTATATTGGTTTCATCATATGTGAAATTAACATTTTTAAATTCTAAAACACCTTCAATAGTTTTCAGTTCGGAGTTTTTATTAATAACATTAATCTTTTCTTTTAAAAACTGATTTATTCTTGCTTGGCTTGCTTCCGCTTGTTGTACAATTGAGGTTACCCAACCAACTGTGGCAACTGGCCATGTAAGCATGTTTACATAAATTATAAATTCAGCTAGTATACCCAATTCAATTTTACCACTAATAAATTGATTGCCACCAATATAAATAACTAAAATGTTACTCAGCCCAATCAACAGAACCATCATTGGTAAAAACCAAGCCTGAAACTTTGCTAAATCAACATGTCTTGTTTGAGTTTCATGTGATATATCATCAATATGTTTATTCAATTCATCTTCTATAGTGTAAGATTTGATAATTGAAATTCCACTAAAAGATTCTTGGGCAACTGTGGTTAATTTTGATAACGATTCTTGAACCCTCAGGCTTTTTATATTAATTTTTTTACTGAGTTTGTATATAATAATAGAGAGAAAGGGTAGTGGAGTAATGGTGTAGAGTGTTAATTTGACATCAATGCTTAGCATGTAAGAAATTATTATTATGAATAGTGTAATTGTATTTATTGAATACATCAATGCAGGACCAACATACATTCTTACTTTACTCACATCTTCACTAATTCTATTCATCAAGTCCCCAACTCTATTTTTCTTATAAAAACTTAAATCTAGGTCTTGGTACTTTTGAAAAATTTCATTTTTCAAATCAAATTCAATAAACCTTGAAACATTTATGAGTGTTTGTCTCATGATGAAAGTAAATCCTCCTGCTAGAAAGGCTGCACCAACTATAAATGAGATATTCTTAATTAGACTTTTTCTTATTATTGTTGGATCACCACCGTTGCTTAAATAGTTGTCTATTATTGTAATTGATTCACCAATCAAATTTGGAGCAACTAGAGCAAAAAATCTTGCGATGATAGTTATTAATATTCCAATTAATATTCTTAACCTGTATTTAAAAAAAAATTTGTTTAAATAGTTTAGAGATTTCATAAAATCTATATCAAAGATAATTTTAATTAGAAGATTTATTCACAAATAAATTTTACTTTTGTTTGAGGTTCATTAGCATGCTAAACAGAAGACACATCAGAGTTAAAATTCTTCAAATTTTATATTCGCAAAATAGATCAAAATCTACAAGCAAGGATCTTTATGGTTACTTCAACAAAACTTCTAAAAGCTTTTATCAATTTTTCATTACTCAGTTACATTTTTTTGTTTTACTAAAGGAGGAAACATTAAGAAGATTAGAAATCAATAAAAACAATTACTTTAAGTCTGAATTTAATTTTTTAGTAGATATTATTGTCAAAAATAAATTTATTGAAGCCATTGAAAATTCTAAATACATTAACAATTATATTGAAAAAAAAGAAATTGATTATTTTAAAAATGACTCTACTGTTATTCATAAAGTTTTTGAAAAAATATATGATGCAGAATTTTTAAAAAACTCCTCAAATGACGATGATTCAGTGTCGTTACTTATTAAAATTTATAAAGAAATAATTGTAACAAATTCTAACCTATTTGAATTTTACGAAGATTGTGAAATTGGTTGGGTAGATGACTTTCCACTAATTAACACAGAAATTTTAAATACACTTAGAAATTTTTCAAAGTCAAATAAATTAATAATAAATAAAACAATTTTTAAAGATGCTGATGATAAGTCATTTGGTTGGAACTTATATAAAAAAACTACCGAAAACGAATTAGATTATGAAAACCTAATTTCACAGTATACACCTGAGTGGGAAACCGAGAGGATAGCAATTATTGATAATATTCTTTTAAAAATGTGTATATCAGAATTAAAATTTTTTCAAAATATTCCTGTCAATGTCAGTTTAAATGAATATGTAGAAATATCCAAAGATTATTCAAGCCCGAAAAGCAGTGGATTCATTAATGGTATACTTAATAATATTATGAGAGATTTAAAGGATAAAGGATTGATAAAAAAAAACATCAAACATTCCGATAATTTATTAAATTTAGACACATGAAAAAAAACTATTACAAATCAATTGCAGGAATCATTATTTGTTTCTTTATAATTTCATGTAATGATAATCCAACAAAAAAAATTAATAAACAAAATCTTGTTGAAACTGAAAAACGACTAGAGAAAGAGTCAGTCTTACCAATCATAAATTTTGATTTTGACACATATGATTTTGGAGAAGTCTCTGAAGGTGAAATTGTAGAAGTTGATTATACATTTAAAAATACAGGAAAAAGTAACTTAATAATATATGATGCCTCAGCCTCTTGTGGATGTACTGTTCCTGATTATCCGAAAGACAAAGAAATCCAACCCGGAGAATCTGGAGTTATTAAAGCACGTTTTGATTCCTCTGGTCAAACTGGTAAACAAGTCAAATCAATCACCTTGACGACAAACACTGAAAACTCTAAAAAAATTATTCGCATGAGCGGATTCGTTATTAATAAATAGAGAAAAATGGAAGGAATTAGTCAATGGACGCCAATTGTTTTAATGATATTTGCATTATACTTTTTGTTTATTCTTCCTCAGAGCAGAAAGGCAAAAAAAGAAAAGAAGTTTTTATTATCACTTAAAAATGGCGACTTAGTAGTTACCAAAAGTGGTATGCACGGCAAAGTAATTGAGGTAAATGACGCAAAAAATACATGTGTCATATTAACAATGGCTGGCAAGATCAAATTTGATAAGACGGCTTTATCTTTAGAGTTATCCTCAGAATTAAATAAAAAGAAATAAAATTTAAAAGAATGTGGAAATATTTTATTAGACCACTTTTTTTTCTTTTTGATCCAGAATTGGTACACAATTTTTTGATAAAATGGACTAAATTATTTGGTGGGACTGGATTACCAGACATGCGATTCACATCACCATTGATAGAAAAAAAGGTTTTTGGCATAAATTTTCCCAACCCAGTGGGCCTAGCGGCAGGATTTGACAAAAATGCTGAAATAGTTACATCAATAAGGAGGCTTGGTGGTTTTGGATTTACTGAAATTGGAACTGTTACACCGAGACCACAGTCAGGGAACCCAAAAAAGAGAATATTTCGTTTAACAAAGGACGATGCATTAATAAATAGATTGGGATTTAATAATGACGGGGTTGATGCCGTAGTAAACAGATTAAAAAATAAAAACTTTAAATATTATAATACCAGTTTGCCTATTGGTGCAAATATTGGAAAAAACAAATCAACACCTAATTCAAAAGCACATGAGGATTATCTTGAGTGTTTTAAAAAGTTAAGATCATATGTTGATTATTTTGCAGTAAATGTTAGTTCCCCTAACACTCCAGAGTTAAGAAATCTGCAGTCAACCTCTTTCCTAAAAAAGATTTTAAAAACCTTGATATTAGAAAATAATAAGGGAAAAAAGAAACCAATTCTTGTTAAAGTTTCTCCTGATCTATCTAACAGTCAGCTCTCTGATATTGTTAGCCTTTTATTGCAATTAAATATTGATGGTATAATATCTTCAAACACGACAATTGCCAGAGAAAACCTAAAATCAGACAATTTAAAAAATGAAATTGGAGGGCTAAGTGGAAAGCCGCTTTCCAAAAGAAGTACAGAGATGGTAAGATTGATTAAAAAGCAGGCTGGAGATAAACTTCCTATTATAGCGGTGGGTGGGATAATGTCACCTAAAGATGTAGTTGAAAAGATAAATGCGGGGGCATCACTTGTTCAAATCTACACAGGGTGGATATATTACGGCCCAACCTTGGTTTATGATATCAATAGAAAGCTTCTAAAAGAATGTTTGAATAATTGAAATTAATTGAAAACTACATACCGAAAACAGAAACAGAGTATAATAAGCTGTATCAAAAAAGTGTAGAAGATCCACATGGTTTTTGGTCTGATATTGCTTCAACATTCACTTGGAAAAAAAAATGGAATAAAACCTTTAAATTTGATTTTAGAAAACCAGATTTTAAATGGTTTGTCGGTGGAAAATTAAATATCACAGAAAATTGTATTGACAGACATCTTTCAAAAAAAGCAGATAAAACAGCAATAATTTTTGAACCTAATGATCCAACTGAAAAGTGTCTAAGAATTTCGTATAGAGAATTGCACTCGAAAGTTTGCAAGTTCTCAAATGTTCTCAAAAAAAATAATATTACAAAAGGAGACAGGGTTTGTCTTTACATGCCAATGGTTCCTGAGCTTGCAATTGCAGTCTTAGCATGTGCAAGGGTAGGGGCTGTTCACTCTGTGGTATTTGCAGGGTTTTCCTCCACAGCATTGGCTGCTAGAATTATAGATGCCAATTGTAAAATGTTACTTACTGCTGACGGAAGTTTTAGAGGAAATAAAACAATTGATTTAAAATCTATTGCTGATGAAGCTTTAGTAAAATGTCCCTCAGTTGAAACTTGTATTGTTTTGAAGAGAACCGAGAGTAGAATTAAGCTAAATAAAATTGATAAATGGTGGCATGAGGAGTTAAATGGAGTATCTGATAAATTTGAATCAATGGAACTGGATTCTGAGGACCCATTATTTATTCTTTATACATCTGGATCAACCGGTAAACCAAAAGGAATGGTTCATTCATGTGGAGGTTATATGGTTTACTCATCCTATTCTTTCAAAAGCGTGTTTCAATACAAACACAACGATATATACTGGTGTACAGCTGATATTGGTTGGATTACAGGGCATAGTTATATTGTTTATGGACCCTTGTTGAATGGTGCAACAACAATAATGTTTGAGGGAGTACCATCTTATCCTGACTTTGGAAGATTTTGGGAAATTTGTGAAAAACATAAAGTTAATCAGTTTTACACAGCACCTACTGCAATTAGAGCACTAGCAAAACACTCTCTTGATTTTGTTAGAAAGTACGATTTGTCTTCATTGAAAGTCCTCGGCAGCGTTGGAGAACCAATAAATGAAGAAGCCTGGAAATGGTATAATGAAAATATTGGAAAGAATAAGTGTCCAATAGTCGATACATGGTGGCAAACCGAGACTGGTGGAATAATGATATCATCACTTGCTAATGTTACAAAAGGAAAACCAACTTTTGCCACCAAACCCTTGATTGGTATACAACCCGTTCTTCTTGACGATGATGGGAAAGAATTTTATGAAAACAATAGAAATGGTATACTTGCGATTAAGTTTCCATGGCCATCTATTGCCCGTACTATTTATGGAGATCATGAGAGATACAATGATGTTTACTTTTCAAATTATCCTGGATATTATTTTCCTGGTGACGGTGCATTTAGAGACGATGAAGGAAATTACAGAATTACAGGAAGGGTAGATGATGTCGTAATTGTTTCTGGACACAATTTGGGTACAGCACCCATTGAGGATGCAATAAATCTACATGAAAATGTGGTTGAGAGTGCCCTTGTTGGATATCCTCACGATATCAAAGGAAACGCTCTTTACGCATTTGTAATTGTAAAAAATCATAAAAATATTGATGGAATTAATATGGAAATAAATCAACTTATTTCTAAAACAATAGGCCCTATTGCAAAACCTGAAAAAATTCAAATTGTTGATGGTTTACCAAAAACAAGAAGTGGTAAAATTATGAGAAGAATTTTGAGAAAAATTGCTGGAGGTGAAACCGATAACTTCGGGGACATATCAACGCTACTTAACCCAGAAATCGTCAAGCAAATAGTTAATGAAAAAAATTAATTTATTTCATATCATGAAGGAACTTCATACAAAATAATTAAGATTTAAAGTAGCTAAAATCATCATCCGGGGCAATCGTCAACAACGTTTCGTAAATTAGTTTTATAACGTTTTCAACATCATCTCTGCTAACTAATTCCACAGTAGTGTGCATGTATCTTAATGGTAAAGAAATCAAGGCTGAGGCAACACCTCCGTTACTATAGGCAAAAGCATCAGTATCAGTTCCAGTGTACCTGGATGAAGCATGTCTTTGAAAAGGGATTTTTTTCTTTTCAGCAGTTTCAATTATTCTTTCTCTAAGGTTGTTTTGTATTGCTGGAGCATATGAGATAACAGGGCCTTTATCAATGACATTGTCGCCCTGTTTTTTTACATCAATCATAGGTGTTGAAGTGTCATGACAAACATCGGTCACAATGGCAACATTTGGTTTCAAAGTTTCAGTTATCATTTGCGCACCTCTTAATCCAATTTCTTCTTGGACGGAGTTTGTAACATACAAACAAAAAGGAAGTGTTTTTTTATTTTCTTTTAAAAGTCTAGCAACTTCAGCAATCATAAAACCACCAATTCTGTTGTCAATTGCTCTACAGACAAATCTATTTTTATTGAGAATATGGAATGAGTCAGGATATGTAATTACACATCCTACATGAATTCCCATTTTTTCAACTTCTTTTTTGTCTTTAGCACCTACATCAATACAGATATTTTCTAATTTTGGAGGCTCTTCTTTTCCTGCTGTTCTAGTATGAATCGCAGGCCAGCCAAAAATACCTTTTACAATTCCTTTTTTAGTATGAATATTGACCCATTTTGAGGGTGCAATTTGATGATCACTTCCACCATTTCTAATTACATAGATTAATCCCTTATCTGTGATGTAATTTACATACCAAGATATTTCATCAGAATGGCCTTCAATTACAACCTTGAAATTTGATTTTGAATTAATAACACCCACGGCTGTTCCGTATGTGTCAGTGACAAACTCATCAACGTATGGTTTGAGATAGTCCATCCATATTTTTTGACCTTCCCACTCATATCCAGTGGGTGAGGGGTTATTGAGATACGTTTCTAAAAACTTTATTGATTTTTCATTTAAAATACTCTTGCCCATACAGTTATATTTAATGTTTAAAATTAATCATTTATGAATTATAAACGTATTTAATATTAAAAGAATTACTTAAAATCTTTCATACAAATAAATTAACTTTGACAAAGTGATTAATTACCTGCTGAACGCCACAAAAATTCTTTTTCTGTTATGCAATGCAGGCTCTACAGTAGACCTTTTTAATTCTTTTACAAAACATGATGATAACCAAACACGTGTATATAAAAAACCAAAATTTGATGTTTTAGTTAAAGAAAATTTGATTTATGGTTATGGTCTTTCTCATGATTCTTACAATAATGAAAACCCTGTTGAAGAACCGTTGTATTTAGATGCATATTTACCCGAAAACACAGAGAAAAATAAGCCTATTTTAATTTTAATCCATGGTGGTGGATTTCGTGGAGGAGATAAAACTATAAACATGAGACAATATGTAGAATTTTCACAATATTTTGCTTCAAGAGGTTGGGCCGTGTTTAATCTTAATTACAGACTATTAAAAGATTATGGCAGTGTCCCTGAAAAGTGGAAAAAAATGGTTGATAACGAGATTACTAATATTAATAAAAACAACAGAGCAAAGGCTATATATCCCGCTCTAAGGGATGTAAAAGCAGCTATAAGGTGGGTAGTTGCAAACAAAAATAATTTTGGTGTAAATATTAATAAAATAACAGTTGGTGGTGGATCAGCTGGTGGGTGTGCATCTTTTGGTGTTGGGGTAACTGAAAATGAGGATTATTTTAATGAATTAAGCATTGAGCAAGATAGAACGTTATTATCAACAAATACTGAACAGAAATTTCAAGTTCATTCAATTATTTTATTGTGGGGAAGTAAAGGATGTGCCGAGGCTATCATTAAGTATAATGGTAAGAAATTATACAACAAAAATAATCCTCCTCTATTTATTGCACATGGAACCAACGATAAGCTAGTTCATTTTGAAAATGCATTAAACGTTAAAAAAATATATCAACAAACAGGTGCTTATTACGAATTCTTTTCTTTAGAGGGGAAAGGACATGGTCCTTGGAATGTAATGGTTAATGATAAAACTTTATTTGATTTAGTATTTGATTTTATAGTTAAAACACAAGTACTTGATGTAAATTGATTTTATGCTTAAACTTTTTTCAACAATTTTCGTTTTTTTTATTTCAGCCCTGATTTCATTGCACAGTCAAAATGAAGAAATCTATTACAAATTTGATGGTGATTCAATAACAAAAAAAGAATTTGAACTTTCAGAAGTTACAGTTTACAATAAAATTAATTTTAAAGACTCTGATGAAAGAATTAAATATTTAATTCTCAGAAGAAAAACTTTAAAGGTTTATCCATATGCAACACTGGCTGCTGAAAGGTTAAATAAACTTAATAATCGATTAGCTAACTTAAAAAAGAGACATAAGAGAAAAAGATACACTAGAATTGTTGAAAAATATATTCAAGAGGAGTTCACTGAAGAATTGAAAAAATTAACTAGAACAGAAGGGCAAATTTTAGTTAAACTAGTTCATCGAGAAACAGGAAAAACTACATATCAACTTCTCAAAGAACTGAGAAACGGATTCCGTGCATTTTCATATAATTTGGTAGCCAAAGCATTTGATATTTCATTAAAAATAGAATTTAATCCAAACACAAGCCGTGAGGATTATTTTATAGATGATATTTTGAGAAAATATGGCTATTAAAATCATAATAAAAATACTGAAAATCAGTTTGTTAATAATTTTGTTGTAAAATATTAACTTATTTTATCAAAATATATTTGGTAGAAAATTAAAGGAGTGTATATTTGCATGCTTTTCTGTTAAAACAGGAAGGATTGATTAAGTTCATTGAAAGTATTGAAATATGACAGCGTATCGATGATTTTTATCATCATACGAATTAGCAAAACCATTCCTGAAAAGTCTTTTATCAATTCAAGTTGTTTAATATTATTAATTTTTTTTACAACGAAGAGTTTGATCCTGGCTCAGGATGAACGCTAGCGGCAAGCCTAACACATGCAAGTCGAACGGTAACTTTTGGTGCTTGCACCGAAAGACGAGTGGCGAACGGGTGCGTAACGCGTATGCAATCTGCCTTTTACTAGGGTATAGCCCAGAGAAATTTGGATTAATCCCCTATAACATCATTTTTCCGCATGGTTAAATGATTAAAGCTTCGGCGGTAAAAGATGAGCATGCGTCTTATTAGTTTGTAGGTGAGGTAACGGCTCACCTAGACTACGATAGGTAGGGGCCCTGAGAGGGGGACCCCCCACACTGGTACTGAGACACGGACCAGACTCCTACGGGAGGCAGCAGTGAGGAATATTGGACAATGGACGAAAGTCTGATCCAGCTATGCCGCGTGCAGGATGACGGCCCTACGGGTTGTAAACTGCTTTTATACAGGAAGAAATACCCCGACGTGTCGGGGCTTGACGGTACTGTAAGAATAAGGATCGGCTAACTCCGTGCCAGCAGCCGCGGTAATACGGAGGATTCGAGCGTTATCCGGAATCATTGGGTTTAAAGGGTCCGTAGGCGGTTTTTTAAGTCAGAGGTGAAATCCTGCAGCTCAACTGTAGAATTGCCTTTGAAACTGAAAGACTTGAGTTATTGTGAAGTGGTTAGAATGTGTGGTGTAGCGGTGAAATGCATAGATATCACACAGAATACCAATTGCGAAGGCAGATCACTAACAATATACTGACGCTCAGGGACGAAAGCGTGGGTAGCGAACAGGATTAGATACCCTGGTAGTCCACGCCGTAAACGATGGATACTAGCTGTATGTCTACCTCAGGTAGATGTGTGGCCAAGCGAAAGTGATAAGTATCCCACCTGGGGAGTACGATCGCAAGATTGAAACTCAAAGGAATTGACGGGGGCCCGCACAAGCGGTGGAGCATGTGGTTTAATTCGATGATACGCGAGGAACCTTACCAGGGCTTAAATGTAATGGGACAGATTCAGAGATGAATTTTTCTTCGGACTCATTACAAGGTGCTGCATGGTTGTCGTCAGCTCGTGCCGTGAGGTGTCAGGTTAAGTCCTATAACGAGCGCAACCCCCATCGTTAGTTGCCAACGAGTAATGTCGGGAACTCTAACGAAACTGCCGGTGCAAACCGTGAGGAAGGTGGGGATGACGTCAAATCATCACGGCCCTTACGTCCTGGGCTACACACGTGCTACAATGGTCGGTACAGAGAGCAGCCACTTCGCGAGAAGGAGCAAATCTTCAAAACCGGTCTCAGTTCGGATCGGAGTCTGCAACTCGACTCCGTGAAGCTGGAATCGCTAGTAATCGGATATCAGCCATGATCCGGTGAATACGTTCCCGGGCCTTGTACACACCGCCCGTCAAGCCATGGAAGCTGGGAGTGCCTGAAGTCGGTAACCGTAAGGAGCTGCCTAGGGTAAAACTAGTAACTGGGGCTAAGTCGTAACAAGGTAGCCGTACCGGAAGGTGCGGCTGGAACACCTCCTTTCTAGAGAAAGTAAGACGACTGAATTATAGGGTTTTTAAGCATGCGTTTTGCTAATGCTGTCATTATTACTATCGATTAGAGTCTCGTAGCTCAGCCGGTTAGAGCGCTACACTGATAATGTAGAGGTCGGCAGTTCGAGTCTGCCCGAGACTACAACGATAAAGGGAATTTATAGTTGAGAGTTCTACATTTTGAATTCTTTTCAGATTCAGAATGGGGAATTAGCTCAGCTGGCTAGAGCACTTGATTTGCATTCAAGAGGTCGTGGGTTCGACTCCCACATTCTCCACAAGTTTTTAACTTAAACGATCATTGACATATTGAAAATTTTTATTTCACAAACACCAGTTATCCAATTTGTGTTTGTGATTATAGATACACTACAAGGTATAAATTGGTTTTACCAATTTGTACGAAGGTATGAATTGGTTTTTACCAATTTGTACGAGCATAATAATAAATACAATTTCAAAGAAAAGTAAAGTTACAATAGGCTAATTAAGAGCGTAAGGGGAATGCCTTGGCTCTCAGAGGCGAAGAAGGACGTGATAAGCTGCGAAAAGTTGCGGGGAGTGGCACATACATTTTGATCCGCAAATGTCCGAATGGGGAAACCCGGTTATTTGAAGAATAATCATCCATTTATGGAAGCTAACCCGGAGAACTGAAACATCTAAGTACCCGGAGGAAAAGAAAACAATAGTGATTCCGCTAGTAGTGGCGAGCGAACGCGGAATAGCCCAAACCTAAATTGTTTCGGCAATTTAGGGGTTGTAGGACCACGATATTTGTTGCTCAATGAATTAGAATCCGTTGGAAATCGGAACCATAGAGGGTGATAGTCCCGTACAAGTAAAGAGAGTTAACAATAGTGGTATCCTGAGTAATGCGGGGCACGGGAAACCTTGCATGAATTTGGCGGGACCATCCGTTAAGGCTAAATACTCCTGAGAGACCGATAGTGAACTAGTACCGTGAGGGAAAGGTTAAAAGAACCCTGAATAAGGGAGTGAAATAGATCCTGAAACCTTGCGCTTACAAGCGGTCGGAGCCCTATTTATAGGGTGACGGCGTGCCTTTTGCATAATGAGCCTACGAGTTACTTTTACTGGCAAGGTTAAGTATTTCTGATACGAAGCCGTAGCGAAAGCGAGTCTGAATAGGGCGAAATTAGTCAGTAGTAGTAGACGCGAAACCGTGTGATCTATCCTTGGTCAGGGTGAAGCTATGGTAACACATAGTGGAGGCCCGAACCCGTTGACGTTGAAAAGTCTTGGGATGAACTGAGGATAGGGGTGAAAGGCCAATCAAACTCGGAAATAGCTCGTACTCCCCGAAATGCATTTAGGTGCAGCGTTGTGTTAGTTTCCTAGAGGTAGAGCTACTGATAGGATGCGGGGGCTTCACCGCCTACCAATTCCTGACAAACTCCGAATGCTATGAAATGATGCGCAGCAGTGAGGGCATGGGTGCTAAGGTCCATGTCCGAAAGGGAAAGAACCCAGACCATCAGCTAAGGTCCCCAAGTGTATGCTAAGTTGATTAAACGAGGTTTGACTGCCCAGACAGCTAGGATGTTGGCTTGGAAGCAGCCATTCATTTAAAGAGTGCGTAACAGCTCACTAGTCGAGCGGTCGAGCATGGATAATAATCGGGCATAAGCATACCACCGAAGCTATGGCATCGAAAGATGGGTAGGGGAGCATTGTACCGACACCGAAGGTAAACTGTGAGGTTTGCTGGAGTTTGTACAAGCGAAAATGTAGGCATAAGTAACGACAATGCGGGCGAGAAACCCGCACTCCGAAA
>CACLQX010000018.1 GCA_902609185.1 uncultured Bacteroidota bacterium
AGTTCTTAGGAGGTTTTGGTGATGGAAAAAGACCAACTGGAAATTTGTGTACACCTGGTACAGATGTAGATATAGACTTTAAAAAATTAAAAAGTCATTGTACTCAATCTTCATCAAAAACATACCACTCAGATGATTGGGTAAGAGCAGAAATCATTGTTTACAACGATTCAATTGCTCATCATATTATAAATGGAGAAACTGTCTTAACTTATACAAATATGAGATATGGTGATGATGGAAGATTGCCTGAAAATATGCTTAATATGAAAGATAAAAAGTTATCGGAGGGATACATATCTTTACAATCTGAAAGTCACCCTATTAAATTTAAAAATATTCAAATTAAATCATTGGATTAACATGAGATTTTTATTCAGTTTATTAATAATAATTTTATTTATAAATCCCTCTTTTTCTCAAGTTGATTACCGAACATGGATCAAAGGAAAAGTTTTATATAAAAACGTTAGTGTCCCATCTGCCAATGTGATTAATAATACCTCTCAAGCAGCCACAACAACTAATAATGATGGAGAGTTTGAAATCGAAGTTAAACTTAATGATAAACTTATATTTTCCTCAGTTCAGTACCAAATAAGAGAAATAAATATTACTAAGGATATATTACAAAAAAACAGAATAGTAATTGATGTTAATGATAAAATTACCGAATTAGATGAAGTTGTCGTAACACCAGAAAATACCGAGAAATTTTTGGATTTGAAAGAGGAAGAGTTCAAAAGATATGATTACACTTTTGACAAATCCACAAGAGTTTCAAATGTGATTAATGAACAAGGTAAGCTGCAGGATGGAATAAATTTCATCAATTTATTTAAACTTATCCGTGAAAACTTGAAGCAGAATAAAGAAGAAGAAAATGTAGTTAGTTCTTACAAGCCTAGTAATTTAATTAGGGAATTTTATGATGATATTTTTTTTACATCTAATCTTAACATTCCAAAGGAAAAAATCGAAGAATTTTTAATCTTTTGTGATGATAATTTTCCATCCAGAATTTTGTTAAAAAAAGATAATGAATTTGAATTAATAGATTTTTTAGTTAAACAAAGTGAAAAATATCAAAAAATACTTAATTAGTTTTTTACCAGTAATTATTTTCAGTTTAATTCCTCTAAAACACAGTGCACAAACTGCCGAATTTAAAACACTTTTTGGTGAAGTTGTAAATGACAGTATTGATATTAGTGGAATTCATGTTATTAATGCCAACTCCGGTGGTAAGACAATTACAGATCAAAAAGGAGGCTTTCAAATTGGTGTCAGAAAAATGGATTCCGTTTATTTTTCGTCAGTTCAAATTAAAAAACAACTTATTGTAATAACAGATCAGATATATAGCTCTGACAGTATAAAGGTTTATTTGGAGCCATTAGTCAATGTTCTAGAAAATGTAACAGTTCGACCACACAATCTATCAGGCAATATCAATTCTGATTTGGCACTAGTAGATAAAAAAGATATTTTGAATTTTGATGATGTGGGAGTTCCTGGGTATAAAGGAAATAGAAAAGAAAAAATTGTTTTTAGAAATAACTCCAGTGTATTATTGAGCACCTTACTTATTCCACTTGGAATGCCGCTTAATATTGAAGCAGTTTATAAACAATTGAGTGGTTATTATGATACTTTAAGAAAGTCAAGAGCTCTTGACGTAAGAAACAAAGTTGCGGTCGATATTATTCAATTCTATGGTTTAAATTTCTTTAAGAATGAATTCAATCGAAATGAAAATAATCTTTATGAATTTGTTATTGGAGCATTAGAAAATTCTGAAATGGAACAAAATTTCATTTATGGCAATCATGGTCTTGTTTTGAAAGATTTATCAAACTTTTATAAATCTATTAATGAATAACTTTGAATCCATTTTTCTTTCACTACTACTAACATTTGCATTAGGTGTTCACAAATATTATGTCAGTACAACCCTTATTGACAAGGATCAAAATAATTATTACAAAGTCACAGTTAAAGCCTTTTATGATGATATTGAACTTGAATTAGGTTTGGATGAAAGAGTGGTAAACTATGTTGATGAATACTCAAACTTAAGAGACCTTTTTAAAACCTATTTTATGGATAATTTTATTTTGATTGCTGACAAGAAGAAAATTAAGTATAATTTTATTGGCTTTGAAAAAAGGAATGATTTGCTACAGTTTTATATTGAGTTTTCGTTAGATAGTGAAACAAAAAAGCTAAGTATATCAAATAAAATATTATTTAGCTCATTTAATAACCAAAAAAACTTGATTTTGTTTAGATCTGATTTTACTCGCAAAAGTTTTATTCAGTCAAGAAATAAACACACAAATCAAATTAGTTTTTAGGTATAGATTTATTAATTTTATTAATTAAAATTTTTATATGAATCTGAAAAATATAACCTACTTTATTATTTTTTTAATTTTTGCTCCTCAATTAATTTCTCAAGAGGCTGAAGAGAAACAAGAAGGGCATATTAATAATAATAAATTTAGACAATTATATCAGGAATTTTCTTCTCCAAACATATACAGAGCTGCTTCTGGAGCCCCTGGTCCATCGTACTACCAACAACAAGCGGATTATAAGATTAATGTTGAATTAGATGATAAAAATAAGATGATTTATGGTGATGAAACTATTACATATACAAATAATTCACCACAAAAACTTGACTATCTGTGGGTCCAATTGGATCAAAATGTTAGAAAAAAAGATTCTCCGAGTCTTGAAAGAGATTCCGATACCGAAATTATACCGGTATACATACCAGATGAATTTGATAAAGAGTTTTTAAAAGACCCTTTTGATGGGGGATTCAACATAGAGTATGTTCATGACATCAATAATAAACCTTTAGAATACATCATAAATCAGACAATGATGAGGGTTAACCTACCAAAACCACTGTCAACAGGTGAGCAGTTTTCATTCAAAATCAAATGGTGGTATAATATTAATGATCACGTTAAACAGGATGGAAGGTCCGGTTATGAAACCTTTCCAAATGATATTAATAGAGCATACATAATAGCTCAATTCTTTCCTAGAATGTGTGTTTATAATGAGGTTGAAGGTTGGCAAAACCAACAGTTCTGGGGGGATGGAGAGTTTGCTCTCCCTTTTGGAAATTATGAGGTTAATATAACCGTACCTGCCGATCATATTCTAGAGGCAACAGGAGAACTTCAAAATAGAAAAGAGGTATATACCAAAGAGATGATTAAAAGGTATAATCAGGCAAAGAAATCTTACGATAAGCCTGTTATAATTGTAAATCAACAAGAAGCAATTGACGCTGAAAAATCATTCTCTAGTGAGAAAAAAACATGGAAATTTTTAGCTAATAATGTTCGTGATTTCGCATTTGCAACATCTAGAAAATATATTTTAGATATGATGGCAGTAAAGATTGGGGATGACGATGTAATGGCTGTATCAATATACCCAAGAGAGGGTAACCCTCTTTGGGAAGATTATTCGACAATAACTGTTGTTGAGGCCCTAAAATCTTTTTCAAAATACACATTTGATTATCCATATCACAAAGCAGTATCTGTTCATGCTCATAGAATCGGGATGGAATATCCAATGATTTGTTTCAATTTTGGTAGACCCAATTTTGATGGATCATATTCTGATGATGAAAAATTTGGAATGATTGGTGTTATCATTCATGAGATAGGTCATAACTTTTTTCCAATGATTGTAAATAGTGATGAGAGGCAGTGGGCTTGGATGGACGAAGGTTTAACAACTTTTGTTCAATATCTTGCTGAGCAAGAGTTTGGAGAAAAATATCCAGAAATTATAGCACCACTGGATAAATTTCCCTCAGATCGTGGGCCAGCTCAATTGATTACTGATTACATGAGTGTTGATCAAAATTTTCTTGCTCCTATTATGTCAAACCCCGAGAATGTCTACTATCTAGGTCCTAACGCATATGGAAAACCAGCTGCTGCTCTTAATATTCTAAGAGAAACAATTATGGGAAAAGAACTTTTTGATTTCGCATTTAAGACATATTCTCAAAGATGGATGTTTAAGCATCCAACACCTGAGGATTTTTTTAGAACCATGGAAGATGCCTCAGCAGTTGACCTAGATTGGTTTTGGAGAGGTTGGTTCTACACAACTGATTATGTTGACATAGGAATAAAGGAGGTTAATCAATATTTTGTTTCACCAGAACCAGGTGATGAAATGTTGGAAATTATGAAGGATCAAGGAATTCCGAGAAATAGACTTCGTCCGTTGATATTTTTTGACAAATATGAAAATAATAAAAGTGATTTTAAGGATAAATCTCCGTTGGATAATTCAAAACTTTTGGGTAATTATTTAAAAGAGAATTACAGTCAAGAAGAAATAAATACTATCGATATACCAAAATATTATTATGAGATCATATTTGATAAGCCCGGCGGTTTAGTGATGCCGATAATTATTGACATTAAATATGATGATGGAGAAACTGTAAGGAAAAGGTATCCTGCACAAGTTTGGAGAAAAAATGATAAAGAAGTAAAAAAAATTATTACGTCAAATAAAAAAATAGAAGAAATAGTTTTAGATCCAGAAAAAGAAACGGCCGATATTGATGAAAGAAATAACAGTTGGCCCAAAAAAGAAGACCAAACTGATTTCGATAAATTTAAATCTAATGTTAAAGGTTAAACATGTTATATTTTATTAGCGGAGCAGAAATAATATTCGTTTTTTTCATAATTCTTATGATTTTTGGTGCTGATAAAATTCCTGAAATTGCTAGAGGGATGGGTAAGGGAATTAGACAGGTTCGTGATGCAACTCAAGAAATAAAATCTGAGATAAAGAAAGGCTCAAAAAACAAGGGTATTGAGACTGATAAAATCACAGAAGATATTAGTAAAGTCAAGGAAGAACTTGACGATATTACTGATTCAATCAAAAGGGACCTTTAATTTTTATAAATCAAATTTAATCCATCTCTAACAGGTATGATTACATTATGAACCCTATTGTCATTTTTGATTAATTTGTTAAACTCTATTAATGAATTTGTTGCTTCGTCCTTGGAATTCTTTTTTAATACTTTACCGCTCCAAAGTACATTATCAGCGATAATCAATCCACCCACTCTCAATTTATCAATAATAAGATTGTAATAATTTATATAGTTTTCTTTATCAGCATCTAAAAAAATTAAGTCAAAAGTTTCTTTAATTGTTGGTATAATTTCTAGAGCATCGCCACAATATTGCTTGATTGAAACTTTTGTGTTTTTAAAATAGTCACTTTGAATTTTTAAGAGTTCCTCATTTTTATCAATGGTGTGAATTTCACCATCAAGATCAATACCTTCACTAAAGCAAAGAGCAGAATAGCCTGTAAATGTTCCTATTTCCAAAACCCTTTTTGGTCTATATATCTTGGCAATCAATGATAGAAATCTACCTTGGATGTGGCCGCTAAGCATTCTAGGATTTAGAATTTTTAAATGTGTTTCTTTATTTAGCTTTTTTAAATGTTCAGGTTCTTCTGATGAGTATTTTAACAAATACTCATACAATTCCTCATCTATAAATTCATTCATTTTTTTGGTCTAGCATATTCAAAACGTTCCAACAGCGAGGTTTTTGCATATCCGTCAAGCCCATTTATTGTTACTGTTCCTGCTTTATCTAGTTGAATCCAACCATCCTCATGAATAGATTTTTCATCAACATAAAGTGTTTGAATTGCTGCAACAACTAAAACTGTTCTGTTCTCTTTGATATCATACTCGTTGAGATATTTGCATGCAAATTTTACTTTTGAGCTTTTGACAAATGGGGCTTTAAAATCATCCAAGAATTCAGGTTCAAGTTTTGTAACATCAAATTCTGAAACTTCTTTTGGATATTTTGCTGAGGTATGATGTGCATCTGCAATATCCTTCTCAAAAACATGATTTACAGTAAAAAATTTGTTCTTAAAAATATTATTGTAGGTATTTCTAGGTACTGTTCTTGGTCTTAATACAAAACCAATCATTGCAGGATCACTTCCTAAATGTGTAATAGAACTAAAGATTGCAAGATTTGTTTTTCCTTCTTCATCAATAGATCCAATTAAATTTGCAGATTTATATCCTGTACAACTATTAATTAGATTTAGTCTATATATTTTTTCTAAACCCTTTATTTTTTCTAAATCGAACTTAATCATTCTAAATTTTTATTAATTTAAAATTATAAAATTAATAACCTAAATGGATAATAATTTTAAAATAGCTACAGTTTTTTTGTCCATGGGAATAATATGTTTCATAACATTTGAATTCATAGGCTCCAAAGTAGAAAAAGATGGAATTTTGAATGAACCATTCTTTTTAATACCAATTGGTTCAGTTCTAGTTATAATTTCTGTACTGCTCTATTTGTTATTTGCTTTTAAAAAAAAGTAAAATTGATGATTCAATACTAATCAGAAGATTGTTTACATCTTTCTTTTAATTCCCCGAATTCATCATCACTATTCAAATCATATTCCTCGTACTCATCCATAGTTTTATCATCAATAAAAACCTTGACAGTTATGGGATATATGTATGTTGATTTGACTTTTACATCAGGATTTTTTTTGTACCATTCTTTTAGTACTTGTGATTGCTCTTTTTTACTGGAGATCTCAACAATTTTTTCATTATTTTTTTATTGATAAATAAGAATTTTTATGTCCTGGGACACACCCTTTTAATACAATAAGATTTTTTTCTGTTATAACTTTGACAACTTTTAGATTTTGAACAGTTACATTTTCGTTACCAGTTTGACCAGCCATTTTCATACCCTTAAAAACTCTCGCAGGGTAAGATGCAGCTCCGATTGAACCTGGTGCTCTCAGTCTATTATGTTGGCCGTGAGTTGCTTGACCAACGCCTGCAAAACCATGTCTTTTTACAACTCCTTGGAAACCTTTTCCTTTAGAAATTCCTGTAACATCAACATATTCGCCCTCAACAAATAAGTCGACCAATAATGTATCTCCAACATTAAGTTCTTTTTCGTAATTAGAAAATTCCATCAACTTCGATTTAGGAGATTGCTTACTATTTTTAAAATGACCAAGCTCAGATTTAGTAACTAATCTTTCTTTCTTGTCCTCAAAACCAATCTGAACAGCATTATAACCATCCTTATCTAAATTTTTAATTTGAGTTACTACACATGGACCAGCCTGAATGACTGTACATGCGAGGTTATTACCCATATCATCATAAAGACTTGTCATTCCTATTTTTTTACCAATTAATCCTGCCATTTTATTTATACTTTTATTTCAACTTCAACACCGCTAGGTAACTCTAATTTCATCAATGCATCTATTGTTTTGGATGATGAACTATAAATATCCAGTAACCTTTTATAAGATGAAAGTTGGAATTGTTCTCTTGACTTTTTGTTAACATGAGGTGATTTTAAAACAGTGAAAATTTTCTTTTTTGTTGGTAAAGGAATTGGACCAGTAACAATTGCACCAGTTGTCTTCACAGTTTTCACTATTTTTTCAGCAGACTTATCAACCAAGTTGAAGTCATAAGATTTTAATTTTATTCTAATTTTTTGACTCATATTTATTCTTGATTGTTTCCTTTAATTGATGCGATTACATCCTCAGAAATATTAGAAGGTGTCTGAGCATAGTGTGAAAATTCCATAGTAGAGGTAGCTCGACCTGAGCTTAAAGTCCTTAGAGAGGTTACGTAACCAAACATTTCAGACAGAGGAACTATAGCCTTTACAACCTTAGCACCTGCCCTATCGTCCATGTTATTAACTTGACCTCTTCTTCTGTTTAAATCGCCTACAATATCGCCCATATTAACCTCAGGAGTAAGAACCTCTAACTTCATCATCGGCTCCATAATCACAGATTTCGCAAGCTTAGCAGCTTCCTTAAATCCAATTTTAGCAGCTAACTCAAACGAGAGAGAGTCTGAATCAACTGGATGGAATGAGCCATCATTTAAAGCAACCTTAAGTGAATCAATTTCAAATCCAGCTAAAGGACCATTCTTCATAGCTTCCTTAAATCCTTTTTCGACAGAAGGAATATATTCTTTGGGTATATTACCTCCTTTTATGTTATTAGTAAACTCTAATCCAACTTTTCCCTCATCAGCTGGCTCCATGGTAAAGACGATATCGGCAAATTTTCCTCTACCACCAGTTTGTTTTTTATAAACCTCTCTGTGTTTGGCCAAGGAAGTAACTGCCTCTTTATATTCAACCTGTGGTTGACCCTGATTAACTTCAACCTTAAACTCTCTTTTTAAACGATCAACAATAATATCCAAGTGTAATTCACCCATTCCAGAAATAATTGTTTGTCCAGAAGCCTCGTCAGTTTTTACTTGAAAGGTAGGATCCTCCTCTGCGAGTTTAGCTAAAGCCATTCCTAACTTATCTACATCAGCTTTTGTTTTTGGTTCAACTGCAATACCAATAACTGGATCCGGAAAAACCATACTTTCTAATACAATTGGATGTTTTTCTGAACTTAACGTATCTCCTGTCTTAATATCTTTAAAGCCTACAGCTGCTCCTATGTCTCCAGCTTCAATAAAATCAATGGCATTTTGCTTATCAGCGTGCATTTGATATATCCTTGAAATCCTTTCTTTTGATTCAGATCTATTATTAAAAATGTATGAACCTGCATCCAACCTGCCAGAATAAACTCTGAAGAAAGCCAGTCTTCCTACATATGGATCTGTTGCAATTTTAAAAGCCAATGCCGAGAATGGTTCAGAAACAATCGGTTTTCTGGAAATTTCAGAACCGTCGTTGGGATGGGTTCCTACAATTGCTTCTTTATCCTCAGGTGAAGGTAAATATCTACAAACACAGTCTAGTAAGAATTGTACACCTTTATTTTTAAAAGCCGAACCACAAACCATAGGAATTATACTCATGTCTTGTGCTGCTTTTCTTAAAGCTTCATGAATTTCATCTTCTGAAATAGAATTTGGATCCTCAAAGAACTTTTCCAATAAATTATCGTCGTATTCAGCAACAGCCTCAATCAAATTAGCTCTGTATTTTTCTACATCGCTTTTCATTTGCTCTGGGATTTCTACAATATCAAAGGTTGAGCCCATATTTTCTTCGTGCCAAACGATTGCTTGGTTTTTAACTAAGTCAACTATTCCTCTAAAATCTTCCTCCTCACCAATTGGTAAAACAATAGGGACTGCATTTGATTTAAGCATGTCTTTAATTTGTTCACAAACAGCAAGAAAATCTGATCCTTGTCGATCCATTTTATTGACAAACCCCATTCTAGGGACTTTATAATTATCTGCAAGCCTCCAATTAGTTTCTGATTGTGGCTCAACACCGTCAACAGCACTAAATAAAAAAACAAGACCATCAAGAACTCTTAATGATCTATTTACTTCAACTGTAAAATCTACGTGACCAGGTGTATCAATAATATTAAAATGATAAGGTTTTGATAAATCATTTTTTTTACCTTGATCAGTAGGAAAATTCCAAGTACAGGTGGTCGCCGCAGATGTTATTGTAATTCCTCTTTCTTGCTCCTGCGCCATCCAATCCATTGTTGCAGCACCATCGTGAACCTCTCCAATTTTATGACTGACACCAGTATAATATAAAACCCTTTCGGTTGTAGTAGTTTTTCCTGCATCAATATGCGCTGCAATTCCAATATTTCTTGTGTATTTTAAATCTCTTGCCATGGTCTAGAATCTAAAGTGTGAAAATGCTTTGTTGGCTTCTGCCATCTTGTGTGTATCAGCCTTTTTCTTAACAGCAGCTCCCTCCTCTTTTTCAGCAGCTAAAATTTCAGCAGCAAGCTTTTGGGCCATGGATTTCTCGTTCCTTTTTCTAGCAAAACTAATTAACCACTTAATGGCAAGGGATATTTTTCTATCAGCTCTAATTTGCATTGGGATCTGAAATGTAGCACCACCTATTCTTCTGCTTCGAACCTCAACATGAGGCATAACATTAGATAAACCATCTTTCCAAATCTCAAGAGAAGATTTCTCTTTATCTTGCTTTTTAGATTCAACAATATCTAGCGCATCATAAAAAATTTTAAAGGCGGTGGATTTTTTACCACTCCACATTAACATGTTAACAAATCTTGTAACAAGCTTATCATTAAATTTTGGATCGGGGAGAAGTGGACGTTTTTTTGCTTTTCTTTTTCTCATTTTTATACAGTTGAGCGGTTCATCATCAGAACATCATTAACTTTTAGCCTTCGCTTTTTTTGCACCATACTTAGATCTTCTTTGCAATCTTCCTTCAACACCAGCTGTATCAAGGGCTCCACGAACTATATGGTAACGAACACCTGGGAGATCTTTTACTCTACCACCCCTTACCAAAACAATTGAATGTTCCTGTAAATTATGGCCTTCTCCAGGTATGTAAGCATTAACCTCAATCCCATTAGTTAGTCTAACCCTAGCAACCTTTCTCATTGCTGAATTCGGTTTTTTTGGGGTTGTAGTATAAACTCTAGTACAAACACCTCTTTTTTGAGGACATGAACTGAGGGAGGCAGACTTACTTTTTTTGCTTATCTTCTTTCTACCTTTTCTTACTAATTGCGATATTGTTGGCATATATTTCCTTCTTTAAAGGTGCGCAAATGTAGGATTTTTTTACAATTATTCAAATCTATTTCAAAAAAAAAAGGACCAAAAATTTGATCCTTTTTTTTCTTGAGTAAAACCGCTGGATTTAATATCCAGGATTTTGAGTCATTAATGAGTTACTATCCATTTCAGACTGAGGTATTGGACAAACTAGTCTAGGACTGTTTGCAGGTAAACCAAAAATTGTCTTACCAAACCTCTTTTTATCATGCAAAATGTGACCTTCAAAACCAAGCTCTAGTTGTCTTTCATTAAAAATTAGGTCAAGACTTAAAGATGATAATGCAGGAGCACCAGATCTTCCTCTGAGGGCATTGATTTCAGTAAGAGGCGCAAGACCTGTACTAGAACCTAGTCTAAAGTTAGCCTCAGCTCTAATTAAATGCATTTCTGCAACTCTTATTGTGGGAACATTTCCGTATTCGTTGGTATATTTACCAGTCAAAATTCCACCATTAAAACTACTGTAGTAGAAAAAGAAGAGTCTAGAGTCAAGAGAACTATCAAATAAAGTTCTGTATGTATCGACTACGATATCACCACCTCTACCACCATAAGGTTGATCAGCATAATGACTAATAAGAACATTAGAACCGTCCTGAGAAGTTACCTGAAAAGCAAAAATATCTTCAGAACTATCTGAATCATTGTTAAAAGCACCTCTAAATGTAGATGCTAGTGAGTGACCACTATTTTGTAGAACATCGTTCGAAGCAGCTAATGCACTGGCGAAATTACCTTGTTGCAAGTAAACTCTTGCAAGAAGAGCTTGCGCAGCATATCTGTCAGCAAATTCACCATTAGAAACAGGCAATTTTGCATATGCATCAGTTAAATCTGAAATAACCTGAGCATAAATGTCATCAGCACTTGATCTAGCGATATCCAAATCAGCACCATAATTTGTAACTCCAGCAGTTCTTAATGGAACACCACCAAAAAATTTAACTAAGTCAAAATAAGTTAATGCTCTTAAAAATAATGCTTCCCCTTCAACAGTGGCTCTTTCAGTTGCATCTGAAATATTTGAGCTATTGTCTAAAACAAGATTAGCTTGGTTGATAACTTCGTAAGAATTATTCCAGTGACCACCAACTAAACCATTATCACTTAACATATTTTTGTTATACATCTCTCTTGGTGCAAGGAAAGTACCTTCCCAAGAAACTTCATCATCATTACCAATTAACTCGGACATAATGTGAGAGTAACCACCAAAAGTTGAGCTCTGACCAGCCTCAGCATAAGTACCAATCAAAACTTTTTTAACACCATCTGCAGTTCCTAAGGCAGCACCAATAGAAACACTTTGAGCAGGTTCTATATCTAACTCCGACTCACAATTTATAAGTCCAAAAGAAAGAAAGATTATAAGTAAAAATTTTAAATTTTTCATTTTTATATAATTTATTAATTAAAATGTTAGGTTAACACCAAGTGAAACAGTTCTTGGAGCAGGTGCAGAATAAAATGTCTGGCCACCGCCAAAAGTATCAGCCCTAGACTCAGGATCATAACCATCATAATCTGTGATAGTCAGTAGATTTATACCGGAAAGATAAATTCTAGCTTTTTCTAAACCAACAGACGAAATCATGTCCTGTGGTATGGTATAAGAAAGGTTAAGATCTTTTAATCTGATGAAATCACCATCCTGTAAATATCTGGTAGAGTGTTGAGTACCATTACTTCCAACTAAAGCAGCAGCAGGGACATCAGTGATGTCACCAGGCTGTCTCCATCTTCTTAATTGATCTCTAGTTTGATTATCAAACCAGTCACCAGAAGTTTGTTGGAATCTACCACCAGCATTATAGATGCTAGCGCCAAACTCAGCAGAGAAAGTGAAAGATAATTGGAAATTCTTATAGGAAACATAGTTTGTAAGTCCACCTATAAAATTAGGGAATGGATTTCCAGCAACTTGTCTATAATCAGCAGAATAACTTTCTGTTGAAGTACCATCAGCGTCGTAAAACAAAGCATTTCCATTATCAGGATTAACGCCTGCGTACTCAACTAGGTAAAACGCATTAATTGGTTCACCTTCCCTTAAAATGTTTCTTCCACTAATAGCATCCTCGCCGTTAGGTAAAGTTACAACCTCATTTTCATTAGTTGCAAGGTTCAAGCTTGAAGACCAAGTAAAGTCATTATTTTTAATATTAACGGTATTTAATAAAAACTCTATACCAGTATTTTTCACAGCACCAATGTTCTTAGTTAGAGAAGTAAACCCAGATGATCCAGGAATTGGTTCACCGAAAAGTAAATCATCTGTGTCTTTGTTATAATAAGTTAATTCACCAGTAATTTTATCATCTAGCAAACCAAATTGAACAGAAATATCAGTTTGTGTGGTTGTTTCCCAAGATAGATCTTGATTTGAGGGTTGTGTTGGTTGTAGACCAGGTCTTTGGTTAAATGATGTAGCACCAAATAAACCAAGAGCAGCAAAGTTTCCGATTGCAGCATTACCAACTTCACCCCAGCTACCTCTAAGTTTTAAGAATGAAAAAATATTGTCTCCAATGAAATCCTCGTTAGATAAAATCCAACCAGCACTAAATGAAGGGAAGTTTCCAAATTGAACATTTTCACCAAATCTTGATGAACCATCTCTTCTTATACCTGCTTTGAATAAATATTTGTCTTGGATGTTGTAAGTAGCTCTTGCAAAATATCCAACAAAACTAAATGATGTAAAGCTACCAGATCCAGCAGTAATTTCTGCAGCACTAGCAATTGTTTGAAAATCATCACTTGGAAATTGCTCACCACTAACACTAGAAAATCTTCTTTTACTTTTATTTAATGAAGATCCAACTGTAACATCAAGTGTTGAGTAATCATTTACTGTATTATAATTAAGGTAATTAGTTACAATATAGTTTTCAGTTGTTGCATTAGAAGCGTAACCTGAACCATTGGTAGACATAAACGGAGTTAAACTACCTCTAAATTGATCTTCACTTTGACCATATAAATCGTAAGCGAACTCAGAAGTAAGTGTCAATCCACTAAATAAATCTAATTCAGCAGAAACTTTTCCTGTATTTCTTCTAATAATTGTATTGTAATTTGCGTATTTGTCTTCTAAAAGGAAGTTTACGTATACTGTGTTAGTGAACGGTTCACCATCAACATATGCGGGTGAAATTGGAGACTGAGCAATAGCTTGTAATGGTGTAACAAAAGCGTTATCATTAGCAATCCTGTCAATGTCAGTTCTACCATAACCCATATTAAAATTCAAAGTTAATTTATCAGTCACAGCGGTGCTTATGTTAGCTCTTGCACTGATTTTATCTAAACTATTACCTAAAACTATACCTTCAGTTTCATTGTATGCAACTGAAAAAAAGTATTGTGTAGCATCAGTACCTCCTGAAACAGAAAAATCAGCGTCTTGAACAGAACCTTCAACAAGGGCAATCTTCTCCCAATCTGTATCATATGTACCTTGTTGCCAAGTTCCATTAGAATAACGGTCTAAACGTCCTTCAACAAAACCTGTAAAATCAAGTCCAGCATTGAAGGTGTTTCTACCAGCTTCTAAAAATATTTCTACATATTCAGCTGCATTCATCCAATCTCTGTATGCAGATGGATTACTTACTCCTCTTGAAACATTTAAATTAAATTTAGCTTTTCCAGCTTTTCCTTTTTTAGTTGTGATAATAACAACACCGTTAGCACCTTGTGATCCATAAATGGAAGCTGCAGATGCGTCCTTTAAAATATCGATTGATTCGATTTCATTTGGGCTTAAAGTAATTAGGGGGTTAGTTGGAGCACCGTTACTAGATTCATTATAGGTAATTAACGGAATACCATCAAGTACATATAATGGCTGAGAACTGGCACTAATACTAGCTTGACCACGAATTCTAAAATTGAATCCAGATTCAACTTTACCATTTGTTTGAGTGACCTGAACACCAGCAACTTTACCTGCAAATGTATTGAATACATTGGGTGTAGGAATTTCAGAAATATCTTCGGATCCAAGTGAAGCAATATTATCTGTCAGAAGCCTACGACTTTCAGATCCATATCCAGTTACAACAACCTCATCTAGTTGGCCACCTTCAGACAAAACAACATCAATAGTTGTACTGTCTCCAACGGCAATTACTTGAGTAATGTAACCTAAAAAGCTAACAGATAATGAAGCATCGTCTGAGACTGATATTGAGAAATTACCATCAAAGCCTGCAACAACACCATTGTTGGTACCAACTTCAACTACAGATGCACCTGGTAAAGGAGCACCATCCTCGTCAGAAACACTTCCTGTAATAGTTTGTTGTCCAATAGCAACAGAGATTGCCAGAAGGGACATCATAATACTAAGTATGAATTTTTTCATGT
>CACLQX010000019.1 GCA_902609185.1 uncultured Bacteroidota bacterium
TAAGAAGTTTTTGACCCCCAATGGAGATGGAATTCATGATACTTGGAAAATTTTAGGAATCAATGAATTCTTCCAGCCAAACAGTAAGATTTATATTTTTGATCGATATGGTAAACTGCTCAAAGAATTGGACCCTAAAGGATCTGGCTGGGATGGTATGTTTTCTGGAAGTCCATTGCCTCAAACAGACTATTGGTTTAGAGTCTTTTTAGAAGATGGGCGTGAGTTTAAGGGGCACTTTAGCTTGGTTAGAGGAAAATAACTCATTAAGTAAATAAAGTTATTACTAAATTTAGAGAACTTAATTTCCACATTTTAATTGGACTAAATACGGAAATTGGTGAAAATTAAATATGACTAGATATTTTAAGATATATATTTTATTCTTATTTTTTTCGACAGCTGGTTTTAGTCAAATCAGTAAGGTTCACTACATTCCTCCTCTCACTAATAATAAGGCTTTATCTGGTGGAAGTTCAATTCCACTTGATCAATATATGTATTTGTCTACACCAAGTGAAAATAATGTTACGGTGACTGTGACCCCCTTAAATGGAGATAGCTCAACAACTTATAATAATCTTAGTAATGAAAATCCTATTCGTTATGATATTGGTACCTCTTGGAATGGCAGCTTTACACCTTCACAACTTTTTGTTGATCATGAGTCAACAGGCGGTGATACTGCGCTGAATGCCGGGTTTGTCGTAGAGGCTGATTGTCCGATTTATGTTTCTATTCGGTATAACGCAGGTGCTCAGGCAGGTGCACTTGTAAGTAAGGGTGACGCATCACTTGGAACAAATTTCAGAGCTGGTATGATGACAAGCGGAACAATACAAATTGCAAATCCACACCCAACCTCTAATAATTTCTTTTCCGTGATGGCAACACAAGATAATACTATAGTTGCAGTTGATTTACCAAATGCAATCATCGGAGAAACAACTCTGTCAAATTACAATTATCAAGGTCCTTTTACTAAAGTTCTTCAAAAACACGAAAGTATGATACTTTCTATGGATTTTGAAAACACAAATGCAAACAATGGCGGTGCGAGAAACTCACTTAACGGTGCTCTAATTCGATCTGTTGATGATAATGGAACCGAGGATGGTACAAAACCGTTGGTTGTAAACGTAGGTTCAGCAAGTGGGACATTCACATCAACTGGTGGAGGTCATGATCATGGAGTTGATCAAATTGTCGGCTTAGACAGGGTTGGACACGAATATATTTTTGTGAGAGGAAATGGTCAAAACACAAATGATGGTGGACAAATAGAAACACCATTAATTATTGGAACAAAAGACAATACTGACCTGTATATTAATGGAAGTAATACAGCAGCAGCAACTATTGACGCTGGAGATTTATGGTTAGCAACAACTGACTATTGGTCATCACAAGATCAAGGCGCTACAATGTATATTAGGACTCAAGACAAAAACTATCCAGTTTATGCTTATCAGGGGGTAGGTGGTAATGGTAGCTCTGAAGCAAACCAAGGAATGTTTTTTGTTCCTCCAATTTCTGAGGAAGCTAATGATGATGTAAACAACATACCAGATATTGATTACATTGGGAATGATCCTTATCAAGAACAAGCTGGAGTATCAATCGTTACAAATAGTGATGCAGCAATTACAATTTCTCAAAATGGTGCTGCATACGATGTGAGTTTATTGAACCCTGTGACTGTAGTTGGAAGACCCGAATACAAGGCTTACACTGTAACAAATCTCTCTGGTGATGTTAGTGTAACATCTTCAGGTGAATTGTATTTGGCATACTTCAACACCAGGGGTGCTGCAACAAGTGGTGGTTTTTATGCTGGGTTTGCATCACCACCGAACGCTGAAATTGATTTAGGAATTAATGCATTGGGCAATTGCCTTCAGACCGACTCCGAAGGAAATGTTACTGGATCTAATATTACTCTTCAAATAACTAATGCCTCTGGATTTGATACCTATGTATGGGAAAAATACAATTCTAACGCTAATATTTGGGAAGCAGCTCCAGGTAATTCTACAAACTCTGAAACTTATGTCCCACAATCTGAGGGTGAATATAGACTGAAAGGATCAATAACATGTTTAAACTTGGATCAATTTTCTGGAATTATTCCTGTCAGTATATGTCCCACAGATTCAGATCAAGATGGTGTCATTGACAACCTTGATTTAGATTTGGATAACGATGGAATTTTAAATTCAGTCGAGTCTAGTGGAAATCTAGTTTTTGATATTTCTCTCGTTGATCAACCAATCTTCAAGAATAGTAATAATGAGATAATTGAAATAACAACATCAACAAATTTGACTTATAATGAAGCAAGTGATGATAAAAGCACTATTGAAGGATTTGATAATGGTGAAATTTCTTTTTCATTAGAAGCCTCTATTAATGCAAGGATTATCTATGAGGTAAAAAATAATAATGAACCCTTAAACTATAAATTTTCTGGAAAATCAGAAACCGTAACGCCAGGTGACTATTTCGAAATTAGCGTTTTTCCATCATCAAAAAATATTACTCTTGTTGATCCTGAGGACGAACTTTTAATTGATAATAATTATGATGGTGAAACTTTCAGTGATGGTATCACCACTTACACTGCAAACCTAATAAGGTTCAAATACAAGAATGACACAAATAACCCTACTTACAAATTTTTAGCTTATGATGTTAATGGATTGAAAATTACTGTGGGTGCTGATGAAACTACAAGCGTTTCTGACTTCAGAGGTTTGATTGAAATTTTGGATTATAAAAAGAATTCCGATGAAAATGAAACAAATTCAGACGATTTATATGACTATTATGATAGAGATAGTGATGGCGATGGTTGTGATGATATAATTGAGGCTGGATTTAATTATGAAAACTTTGTTGCTGATCCAGATGGCGATGGTATCTTAGGAACCTCTCCATTAAATAATAATAATGATGGAGTAATTAATGAACAAGGCCTTGTGGTTAGTCACTTTGAGGCAGGGGGGTATGATATAAATCCAGCACAAAATTCTGCTGGTAATTATTTATTTCAAACACCCGGATCCCCTGTATCAATTACTGCTCAACCATCATCAGCCAGTGGTTGTGAGGGGAGTACAGTTGAGTTTGAAGTTGTTGCATCATCACAAACAGAAATAACTTATCAATGGCAATTTTTTAATACAAGTCAAAATGATTGGGAAAATATAGTAGAAGGTAGCTCGTACAGCGGAACAACAACAAGTAAATTAGTATTATCAAATGTTTCCACAAACATGGATGGTAGGTACAGAGTTCTATTAAATGATGAGGAATATCTGTGTGAGACAGGTACTGATCCAGATGTTAATCTTATTGTAAACCTTGCACCTGAAAACCCCATAGTTCAACAAATACAAACATTTTGTCAATCTGATACTCCTACTATATCAAACCTAACTGCATCAAATATTGGTAATAATACTCTTTATTGGTATGAATCAGTTGATGCCACTGAACCATTAGATCCTCAAACAGAACTGGAGCACAATAAATTTTATTATGCTGAGTTTATTGATGAAGAAGGTTGTGTAAGCAATTCTAGAACTGAAAGTAAGGCGTACCTATCTAATCCTGTACTAAATGCCTCGAATGATGTAATTTGTGTTGATGATTCAACCATGCTAACGATTGAGAATGTTGCCAAAACTGCTGCAGATTTCGCAGCTGATAATGATCTGATTTTTATTACAAATAATGATGAGCCGGTAAGTTGGGACACCAATTATGGAAAAACCTATTTCATGATTCAATCAGGGACAGGACAAGACGGGTTTAATCCAATCGATTGGCCAGACGCCAAATCATTGACAGATAGTTATAACTCTGGCGATAGTACGGCCAGTGCTAGGATGTATGTTGTGCTTAGTGCAGAAATGGAAGATACTGTTTATGCCGGTTTGGAATCAATGGGATTAACTGGTCCTGATGGTATTAGGTTTTGGCTTGGATTGTATCAAGATCTTGAAGATCCCAGCTATGTCGAACCTGGAAATGCATCTCAAAACTATGGAGGCTGGAAATGGGTTAATGGCGCGTACTTGAGAGACACATATGTAAATTGGTCCAACAACGAACCAAATAATGCTGGTGGTTTTGAACACTATGCTCAATTTGAGTTTTCTAATGATGGCAAAATGTGGAATGACATGTCTATTGGTAATGCTGTTTCATGGCCACTATTTGAATATACTGGCTCAACTGACATAATATGGGGATATTATGATGAAAATGGTGATGAGGTCATCTTACCCGATATTAGTACCTCCTCTTTAGAGGTAAGTCCAACACAAACTACCACTTATTTTGTAAAGGTAACCGTGAACGGAGTTGAATGTATTGCAGAAAAAACAATAACTGTAAATCCAAACCCAACTGCTGAAACTATTAGTGATCTTGAGTTTTGTGATGATGAAAGTGATAATGATGGCAATAATGGAAGTATTACAATTCAAAAGGAAATATTTGATTCACTAATTCCAAATATTCTTGGTGAAGATCAATCACAAAATGATTATACAGTCACGTTTTATGAAACCAATGAAAATGCAACGAATGGAGAAAGTGAAATAACTTTCCCATATACAAACCCAGCAAAGGATGCTGGTGAGCCTCACTATGCTTTGAATACAACTCAAATCTTTGTGAGAGTTCAGAACAATGAAACTGGATGTTTTAATGCTGAAACATCATTTAATATTAATATTAAGCCGTTGCCTATTACTTTCCCTGTTGATGACATCATAATATGTGATGATGACAGAGATGGATTTATTTCGTTTGATCTTGAGTCCAGAACAGACTTATTAAGATCCGGAGATGAGACTACCGATCCAAATGATATTGATAATCAAAGTCCCAATGATTTTAAAATTACATATCATTTGAGTATTGAAGATGCAAATGATTTAACTAACACTGGTCTAGTAAGCCCGTATATAAATACAGTGAAAGACATTCAGACAATTTTTTATCGAATACTAAAAACTGAAGGCTCCGATTCAGGCTGCTATAAAACAGGAGAAGCTTTTGATATTGTTGTTGAGGCGTTACCATTTGCGAATACTGTCACGATTGGAAGGGAATGTGATGGTGCTGCTGGAGATGACTCTCAAGATGGTATTTTCCCATTTGATACCTCGGGAATTCAAGAAACTTTATTAAATGGTCAAACTGATGTAACCACTTATTATTATGATCAGGATGATAATTTTATTGGAAATGCATTACCAAATCCGTTCGAAACTGCCTCTCAAATCATTAAAATCCAAGTTGAAAATAATACAGATCAAAAGTGTTACGATGAAACTACCCTTGAATTTATTGTAGATGATAGCCCTGAAGTTTACGATGTTATTATCCCAATACAATGTGATGATGGAAATGATGATACAGATGGTTTCTCTGAATTTGATACGTCCAATATCACGCAAACATTACTAACAAACCCAGAAACAGATTCCACACAAAGTTTGGATGATTTTTCTGTTTCTTATCAATATGTTGATGAAAACGGAAACACGATTAATGCTGCAGAACTTCCGAATCCTTTCAATACAAAAACTCAAACAGTTGTTGCCACAGTCACTAATGTACTGAACAGCTCATGTACGATAACAAAAGATATTGAATTTGTGGTTGAGGATCTGCCTGTTGCAAACACAGTAACAATAGGAAGAGAATGCGATGGTGCTGCTGGAGATGACTCTCAAGATGGTATTTTCCCATTTGATACCTCGGGAATTCAAGAAACTTTATTAAATGGTCAAACTGATGTAACCACTTATTATTATGATCAGGATGATAATTTTATTGGAAATGTATTACCAAATCCATTTGAAACTGCCTCTCAAATCATTAAAATCCAAGTTGAAAATAATACGGATCAAAAGTGTTACGATGAAACTACCCTTGAATTTATTGTAGATGATAGCCCTGAAGTTTACGATGTTATTATCCCAATACAATGTGATGATGGAAATGATGATACAGATGGTTTCTCTGAATTTGATACGTCCAATATCACGCAAACATTACTAACAAACCCAGAAACAGATTCCACACAAAGTTTGGATGATTTTTCTGTTTCTTATCAATATGTTGATGAAAACGGAAACACGATTAATGCTGCAGAACTTCCGAATCCTTTCAATACAAAAACTCAAACAGTTGTTGCCACAGTCACTAATGTACTGAACAGCTCATGTACGATAACAAAAGATATTGAATTTGTGGTTGATCCATTGCCTGTTATCAAACAAAATATAATAATCGTTGAACAATGTGATGATGATGAAAACAACGATGGAATAACACTACATAATTTGACGGAATATGAAGAACTTTTTTCAGATGATTATCAAAATGAAGTTTTTGAATATTACACTGATGAGGGATTAACCAACAAAATAGAGGATCCAACAAACTATTACAATGTTGCTCTTGAAGATTTGGTTTGGGTAAAAGTAACAACAGAAAATGGATGTATTAGAACATCAAAAACACAAAACGGTGATGATAGGCTGCAAATTGATATTACGGTTGGGGCAAGTGAAATTCCAAGAACTTTTATTGAAGATTATAATACTTTATATACTGTTTGCGACGATGATTTTGGATCAGAACAAGATGGTATTTCTGTTTTCTCCAATTCAGTGCTAGATGATATAGTAGCTAAATTAAAATCATCCAGAGAGATTTTTCAAGATCAAAATATCAGAATATCTCTTCATACGAATTCACAAGATGGTTTAACAGGTGAAAATCCAATAGATTTAACCCAGGATTTTGTAAATATCTCACCTTACACTCAAGAGATTTGGGCAAGAATTGTAAATGTGGACATCACTACATTTACATGCCTCGGTTACGCCAAGGTTGCTGAATTGTATGTAGAGCCCAGACCGATTGCTTACCCTGTAACAATTGAAAGACAGTGTGATGGTGCAAGTGAATTAGATACAGACTCTCAAGATGGTCTTTTCCCATTTGATACATCAACTGTTATTGATCAATTACTAACAGATCCTACAACTGGTGTCAAGCAAGATGAGTCTGTGCTGACTATTACATATTTTAATGAAGATGGTTCAGAAATACCAGAATCTGATTTTAATCCTAATTTCCTAACTACATCTCAAACCATTACAATTCGGGTTGAAATTGATCCATCCTACCCCGAAATTGTTAATCCTGATGGTCTTTGCTATGATGAGACAACTCTAGAATTTATTGTTGATGATACCCCAGAGGCATATCCAGTAATTATTACGCCTCATTGTGATGGAGATGATGGAAATAGTGATATCGATGGCTTCGATGAGTTTGATACAAGTAATATTACAGCTACCCTTCTTGGACCAGATCAAAGCTTGGATGATTACACAGTCGTATACCAATATATTGATGAGGCTGGTAATTTATTATCATCCAATGAACTTAGAAATCCATTCAATACTCAAACTCAAACAGTAGTAGCAACAATAACGAACAATGTTAACCCCTCATGCCCAGCGACTATGGATATTGAATTTGTTGTAAATCCTCTACCCACATTTACTGTAGATGATGACTTAACTGTTTGTATTAATCTTCCTCCTATTCCAATTGGAGTTACTTCAGCAGAGGGTGATTATACTTACACATGGAAACACACCTACAATGGAGTAAACAGTCCTTTCCCAACATCAGGTCCCACAATATTTATTGGCGTTGGTGGTACTTATTATGTTACAGCTGCAGACGTTAATACGGGATGTGAAAGAACATTAAGCATTTTTGTGGAAGAATCTGAAACTGCAAGTTTTGATTTAGATGAAGATGGAACCATTACTGAGGAAGAATATAAATATTTTGTTGAAGTTAAAGATTTAACCAATGATAATAACAACACTGTAAGAATCAAAAACTTAACAGATCTTGGTATTGGTGATTATGAGTTTGCAATTGATGACCCAACTGGTCCTTACCAAGATGATCCATTTTTTGAGAATGTTAGACCTGGTATTCATACTATTTACATAAGAGACAAAAAAGGCTGTGGTATTGGTGAGTTTGATGTTTCAGTAATTGGTTACAAAAAATACTTCACACCAAACGGTGATGGAATTCAAGATAAATGGAGAATTTTAGGAATCAATGAATTCTTTCAGCCAAAGAGTAAGGTTTATATTTTTGATCGATATGGAAAATTAATAAAAGAACTAGATCCTGTTTTAGATGGATGGGATGGAACATTCACTGGAAGACCGATGCCTCAGACAGATTACTGGTTTAGGGTCTTTTTAGAGGATGGGCGTGAATTTAAGGGGCACTTCAGTTTAGTGAGAGGTTTTGATTAAAAACAATCACAATCTATTGATCCTCTCAAGATATTAAAACCAAGAGTAATTTGATGGAAACCTCCAGAACCAAAATTGATATCCCCAAATTGATATGAGTAATTATAAGAAAAAACAAAATCTTTGTAATCTATTCCAAAAAGAGGGGTAATAAGCTGAAGAGTTTGCTCCTTTATCTGACCAGTTGACACATCAACAAATTCTGCACCTTCTAATGAATTCCTGAGGGCTAATCCTGCCCACAGTCTTCCTGATCTTAATTTATAATATGCTTTAAAATTTGTATCAATTGATTTTTCCTTTGTAAGCTCCGATACTTGGAAGAGAACGGAAGGTTCAAAACTCCATGGAGTCTCCGTGTAAAACACATAACCAAGTGAGGCTACAAATCTTTTAAAGCTTGTCCTGTCCCGTGGATAGCTATATTCAAAGTCACCATACATGTTGTGGGGACTAAACAATAAATTTTTTACAGTTAAGTGAGCATAATATTTATTAGATACATATGAGATACCAACATCCATGTTAAAATATCCAGTATTTTCCATTAAACCTGATATTAATGGATCAGGCACAAAATTTTGATCCAATGGATCAAAAGTTGTTTGGTCTAAAGAATTTTGAATTCCTCCAATACTAATCCCAAAAGATAATTGATCAATTTCATCATCTTTAGACGGATAAGGTCTTTTACTTAAAATCAGATCATCAGCAAAATTTATGTGATGTGCATAGGTAAGATATGCTCCTTTTTGTGAGTGATAACCATTTTGATCATTAAAAACTGTAATACCTACTCCAGATCTCTCAGAAACCCTCAAGTCAGCAGTTAGAGTCTGTAAGTTTGGAGCTTCAACTTGGTCAAACCATTGTTTTCTTACTGTTGTTCTTATTTTACCACCAACTAGATTAACACCAGCCATTGAAGGGTGAACCAAGTAATAATTTTCTGTTAAATAATCAAAATAAATGGGAATACCCTCCTGAGCTTTACTTTTGAATGCCAATAAGAAAAAAAATATAATTAAAGATATTCTCACTTGATAATTTATTACAATAATCAGACCTTAAATCAAAATCACTGTAAATTCCGCTTAAAGATAAATCAATTTTTTTTGTTTCTCATAAAAAGTCCTAAAGGTAAGAAAAGGAAGAGCGCATATATATTAAATATGATTCCAACTATTGGTATCAATATCATAATGATAATGATAAAAAGTTTTGAAGAATTTTTCAATCTAATCAGAAATAAGATTGATGAGCTCCTCTTCTGGAATTCGACCTAAATCATCAATTTTGGATAAAAAATCATCAAGGTTTAAACTTAGTTTTTTCAGAATAGTGTCGTAACTAGGGTCGAGCGCTAAATTATCTAATTCAAACGGATCATTTTCTAAATCATACAGCTCTTCCTTTAACCTTGGTGACTTAAACCAATTATTTGATTTATCGTTTAACTGACCAGTCAAATGTAAACTAGTTAAATGTCTCATAAGCAGCATTTGCTTTCTGTACAAAACATTTAATGCATGTGAGTTTTCAAGGTTATAATTTCGGATATATTTATATTTTGAATCTCTCACTGCTCTAATGCGATCAGGAACATTATCAAAGCGATCACTAGATGTATAAAGAAATTCTCTTTCATTTTTATTAATGTATTTACCCAAAAAAGCAAAACCCTGATATTCAGCTGGAGATTTTATACCAGCAATGGACAAAACTGTTGGTGCAAGGTCGACAAAACTTAAAAGCTGTTTTGTATTAATTTTTTCATTTACTCCTTTTGGGAATTTAACCAATAATGGAACCTTTGTACCAGTTTCATAAATAGCTCTTTTATGTCTTGGAAATGGACCTCCATGATCACTATAAAAGAAAATGTATGAATCATCGTATAAATCTTCATTTTTGAGATTTTTTATAAGTTTTCCTACTCTCCCATCCATTTTAATGAGGTTGGTATAATTTACAGCTAGCGAATGTCTAACAATGGAGTCATCAGGAAATATTTCAGGAACCATTAATTTATCAGGATTTACCATTAATTTGGATTTATCTTCTTGCCATATACTACCTTCGTGAGTGCCATGAAAATTATAAACAGCAAAAAATGGTGACTTTTCTTTTGTAAGATCATTTTTAGTTTGATATTCAGACCATGTCGAGTCATTTATAATAAAGTTATAATCACCTTTTGCGTCATTGTATGTGAAATATCCATTTTTTCTTAAAATCATTGGAAATGGTTTGATTGACTCTGCAATTTTAGATGAATATCTGGGTATAGGTAATGAACTATCCCATTCTGTTCTTTCTCCTAAATCACGATCATTTGCTAAAAAGTTATCGTAGTGCATGGCTCTCATATTATGTGTTCCGATTGATTGTGGATACATTCCTGAAATTATTGAACTTCTTGCTGGAGCACAAACTGGGTAAGTTGCATACATATTTTCAAAAATTAAGCTTTCACTAGCTAATTCTTCAAGATTGGGTAGAGACACATCACCGTTTCCATGAAAAGAGAAAAAATATTGTGATTGGTCTTCAACAGTTATCCATATAATATTTGGTTTTTCAGCAACTGAACATGCACTAGTTAAAATGATAAAAATTAAAAAAAATATATTTCTCATAGTTTCAAATGTAGTTATTTCATTGGCAAAAAAATTGTAATTTTCAAACTCATTCTAAATTAGAATTTTCTGTTTAAATTATTTAAAATATTATCCATTTTTACAACATCTCTTTTACTTATAACTATATCATTTCTCCATTATCAGCAATATCCAATTTATGATTGGGAGTTTATTTTGGAATACATCAAAGATAATCGTCAAAAAGAAAATTTTAGTTCGCTTGCAACCACACTAGGATATAATGAAAATGACAAATTATTAATAATTCATGCTGATGATGTTGGTCTTAGTGAATCTGTAAATGAATCTACTTTTGAATCTTTTAAAAACAACTCTATTACGTCTGCTAGTATTATTATGAATACTTATGAAATGGAGGAGGGATTAAAATTTGCAGTTGAAAATCCTAATTTTGATTTTGGAGTTCATCTTACAGTCACCAGTGAATGGAAATATCATAAATGGGGTGGCATATTGGATAAAGCTAAAACACCCTCTTTACATAATAGCGCTAACAATTTTTACTGGAATAAAAGAAAGTTTGTTAAAAATGCAGATTTAAACGAAATTAAGATGGAGCTTCAAGCACAAATTGATTTAGCAAAATCAATGGGACTTAAACCTTCACATATTGACAGTCATGAGGGGGCACTTTTTTTTGATCCCAATATTTTTAAAATATATATTGATTTAGCAGTGGAAAATGATTTATTGGCATTCGTTCCAATAGAGGCAAGTATGCATTTTAATGGTGAATTGGAAAAGCCATCTAATGCTCTTATAATTGATCAATTTCATATGCTCCACGCTGGAACAAAAGTTGAGGATATTAAAAATTTTTATTTTAACGTAATTAGGAGTTTAAAACCTGGATTAAGTCAAATAATTATTCATTTGGGTAAAGATGAACCTGTATTGAAAAAAATTACCGTTGATCATCCAAATTTTGATTACAGATGGAGGCAAAAAGATCATGATATCATGAATTCCAAAGAATTTAAAAGTTTGTTAGAGGAATATGATATCAAACTTATCAGTTGGAATGATTTAAAAAAGACCATACTATGATAAGATTTTTTCCTTTATTGACTGTTTTATTAATCTCTTGCTCACCATTAAAAAAATACCCATTAAAATCTGAAAGATGGGAAAATGATATTAAGGCTTTAGAATATATAGATAATGAAGAAATATGTGGACAAGATTGCATTTTATTTGTTGGTAGTTCAAGTATAAGGTTGTGGGAAAACATAAAATTTGATATGTCACCTTATGAAGCTCTTGGAAGGGGCTATGGCGGTGCTCATTTCTATGATCTTATTCATTACACTAAAAGACTGGTCAAAAACCACAACCCTAAAGCGATTGCAGTTTTTGTTGCAAATGATATAACAGGGAAGAATAATGGTAGTTGGTATGGAGATCTAAGACCTAAACAGGTTCTTCAACTTTTTAAATTTTTTACCAAAGAGATTCAATCTGTTCATGGAGATATACCAATCTTTGCAATTGAAACAACACCAACCATTAGTCGTTGGTCAGTTTGGGATAAAATTTCAACTGCTAATGACTTAATAAAAAATTATACTGCAAAAAAGGAGAACTTAAATTATATTACAACAAGATTTGATTTTCTAAATAGTAACGGTTACCCTGAGGAAAAATATTTCGTAAATGATCAGCTTCATTTAAATAAATCAGGATATAACTTATGGTCAAAAATTATCAAAAATAATTTTAAGGAAAAGCTATAACATATATTTTAAAAAACTAGCCCAGAGGGAAAAAAATTACCAACAGAGAAGAAGTAATTTTTTTTTTGTATATTGTTCTTAATTAAATTTAACTAACATTAATTAAAAATTAAAAAAATGGGATATACTCACACAAACAGCAAAGGAAAAACTTATCATCTACATTCAAAAGATGTAACTCTTAAAGGAGGTAGAAATCAAACTATTTATTATTTCGCTAAAGATTCAAGATCAAATGCATGTGATCTTCCTGCAGGAAAACAAGTAGTAGAAAGTCCAAAAACTGGTCTACCATTTGTTAAAGGAAAATAGTTTTTGCTAAAAAACAGAAAAGGCCCATCTTCTAGATGGGTTTTTTTTTGCTTATTTATTAAAATCTAATAAAGTTTTTTCAATAATTGATTTGTAACTATAATCATAATTCACTTTTACAGATTTTTTTAATAATATCCATTCTTTTACCGTATCCAGTCTTTTTTGTTTCAAGTCAAGCAAAATTTTTATACCCATATTACTCAGAATTGAAGCATTATACTGCTGCTCAAACTGATTCTTCATTGGAATAATCAAAAGCTTTTTATCTAGGTATAATGCCTCGGATGTTGTTTCAAATCCGGCATTACTTACAATCCCCTTGCATGATAAAATACTTTGTTCAAAAACCTTATAGTCAGTAGGAAAAAAACTTAGATTCTCTTTCTTAAAAGGCTTGTTAATCTTGGGTGAAAACACATGCCAAATGACTTCATCCAAACTGGAAAAAAAATTGATTATATTTTCGATGGAAAATGAAGGAAGGTATATCGTATAGTGGTTTTTATTTATAACTTTTTTTCTTTTTATATCAGATTTAATGATAGGATAGAAATTATTTGAGTTATCTTTTTTATAATCAAAGCCAATTCCATTTATTGATGGAGCAAAATACTTAAGAATTAAAAACTCATATAGTTTTGGTTTTAATTTATTAAAACTATTTTTTTGAAGAAGGGAAAATTGACGGCTCATTGAATAGCATGGAACTCCCCTAAATTTACATGCCCATGCTGAAACGGGTTCAAAATCATTAATTATTAAATCATAATTTTTTACTTGAAGATTGAATACATTTTTAATAAAAGTGAATGGTCGAAGATTGAGAATTGTTTTAAAAATATCTACACCACCCCTAGATCCAAAAACAAAACTTAAGCCTCTAAATTTAAAATTAACCTTCTCTTTAATTTCCAAAGAGTTTTGATTACCACTTGTTAGAACATCAACCTTAGCAACTTTCTTAAATTCAGGAATTAATTCATTAGCACGAGTTACATGACCATTTCCTGTTAACTGAACACAATATAAAATTTTCATAAAAAAAGGTGATGTAGAACATCACCTTTTCAAGATTTATTATTCTTTTCTTAAAGCCATCCATTTCACATATGGTTGACTATATACCATATCTCTGATTTCAAAATCCTTTGCCAATTCTGCTGGATATTCATATGTATTTACTCTAGAATTCATTAACTCTGCTCCGTTATTATATAAATCAAAAGTCATATAATTCCATCCAAGACCTGTTCCATATTTATCAATTCTTTTTGCCATTCCCCATGATGCTCTGTTTGAATTTTCAAAATTTGAGTTCTTGTAATTATCCTCCATTTTTTCATAAGCTAAAGCATTGACAGGCTTTACTTTCATGTAATTCATAACTAATACATTTGGTATGGAATCTTGTTTTGCAGCTCTATTTTTTATAGCCAATAAATCCGTTTTAATAATAGTTCTTGCAGCTTGATTTTTTTCGTTAAATTCCTCGAACTCTTCGTCAGACCAATCCGGGAAAACAGATCTGATACCAGGATTATTATTGAAGTCTTCAATATTTTCCACAAGTGATACAATAACAATTTGATGGTCAGATTCTGATGTGCTATTCATTGCCCACCAAACATCCCAACCACTAATAATTCCATCATCAATTCTTTTTTGATGTAGCTTTGACCAATTCTCATTGATTATCTGTGCATAATTTTCACCAGGTGTAGGTTTTATGTATGTTATTTGTAAAAAGTTAGGATCCTGTGAGAATCCAGTGTAGCATATTAAAAATGCTAAAAGTGTAATTATTTTTTTCATGATTAAAATTGTTTTTACAAAAGTAGAAAAACTTCAGTTATTTTGACAAATAATCTGCTGCAGAGGTTGCTATTTGACGATATGGCTTTATGTTGACTTTGAAGCCTAAGGAATTGGCCCAACCTT
>CACLQX010000020.1 GCA_902609185.1 uncultured Bacteroidota bacterium
TCATGGTATTTTTTCATTGGAATCAAATCAGGATTCCTCAGCGACCTTAAGTATGATAAAAGAAGGGAACCTGATAAAAGACTGTAATTATGAAAAGAATTTTATTTATTTTTTTAATTTTATATAGTTCACTTATATATCAGCAAAGCAATATGAAAACAATAATAAATACTGAAAAAGCCCCTAAGCCAGTTGGTCCATATAGTCAAGCTGTAAAAGCTGGAAATACACTTTATATTTCTGGTCAAGTTGCTATTGATCCATTATCAAATACAATTATAAAAAGCAATATTGAAGATGAAGCCACTCAAATAATGAAAAATCTTGAAAATATTCTTAAAGAGGCTGGTTTAAAGTTTGATAACGTAGTTAGGACAAAAATATATTTGACGAACATGGACGACTTTTTAGCAGTTAACAAGGTTTATAGCTCCTACTTTAAGTCAAATCCACCAGCAAGAACAACAATTGAGGTTAGTGGACTACCTCTCGGTGTAAATGTCGAGATAGATATGATTGCAGTATTTAATGATTAAATGTTTTTGAGATGATAATCAACAAGCCCTTCAATTGGCCTTCTTAGAACCTTACCCAATTTCAAATCATTTTTATCTAAAACCTTTTTTAATTCATCTCTGAGATAAAATCCAATTGAGCCAACAAAGTGTAGAGGAATTTCTCTACAATCATCAAATTGTTCAATTTGATTTTTTATAAACAAACTGAAACCTTTTGTAATTAGTTTATTACAATAATTTAAGTCTTTATTTTCTATCATGAACTTAGCAAATTTAGCTAGGTATGTATTTGGATTTGGTTTTTTATATAATCTATCTTTAATTTCACTGGCATCTAATCGATATTTCCTAAAAAATTCTTTAGAAACCGATGCTGGCATTTTTTCAAAAAAATAATCTCTTATTAATTGTCTTCCAAAATAATTTCCACTTGCATCATCCATAAGAATATAACCTAGGGAAGTGACCTTTTGAAGAATATTTTGACCATCATAATATGTACAATTAGATCCTGTACCTATGATAGAAATAATTGATTTTTTACCTTGATCTGAGCAAGCATAAACTGCGGCATATGTGTCCTCTTTAACTATAATTGAAGCATTGGAGAATATGGACTCAAAAACTTTTTTAATAAGTATTCTGGGTGGTTCAGTTCCACAACCTGCACCATAAAAATGTAAGTGGGATATTTTTTTTCTGTTCTGATAAAGTTCAAAGTTATTAATTACTCTCTCCTCAATAATGTTGCTGGTCAAAACTTGAGGGTTAAGCCCTAAAGTTTGGGTTTCAAATATTTTTGAGCCATTTTTATCAACACTAATCCAATCAGTTTTTGTAGAGCCACTATCAACTATAAGCTTCATATAAGAGTTTAACCATTTGAGTGAATGGCTAGATCAATAAGCTTGTTTGAATAACCAGCTTCATTATCATACCAGCAAATAATTTTATAAAATTTTGAGTTTAACTGAATACCCGCTTTAGAATCTACGATTGATGTTCTAGCATCACCTATAAAATCTTGAGAAACTACGTCTTCATTAGTAAAACCTAAAATATTATTCATCTCATTTTCAGAGGCATTTTTCATTACTTTCATAATTTCTTCATATGAAGTTTCTTTTGATAACTTTACAGTCAAATCAACAACAGAAACATTTGCAGTTGGTACCCTAAATGCCATTCCAGTTATTTTTCCGTTAAGAGAGGGTATAACTTTTGTGACAGCTTTTGCAGCTCCAGTTGAGGCAGGAATTATATTTAGTAGTGAGCTTCTTCCTCCTCTGTAATCTTTTTTTGATGGACCATCAACGGTAAATTGAGTCGCGGTAACAGCATGAACAGTTGTCATCAATGCTTCCTCAACTCCAAAATTATCATTTAACACTTTGATCGGAGGTGCCAAACAATTTGTAGTACAACTTGCATTTGAGATAATCAAATCAGAGGAATTAACCTCATTATGATTAACTCCCATAACAAACATTGGGGCGTCTTTAGATGGTGCCGAAATTACAACTTTAGGTGCTCCTCCACCGAGGTGAAGCTTAGCTGTATCCAGAGTTGTAAAAAGACCTGTACATTCAAGGACAACGTCAACTCCCTTACTATCCCAAGAAATTTCATTAGGATTTCTTTGTGCAGATATTATTATTTTTTTATCATTTACATATAGATGACTTTCATCATGAGATATTTTAGCATCGAAGACACCATGAACTGAGTCGTATTTTAGTAAATATGCAAGATGTTTAATGTCTAATAAATCATTAATTGCAACAACTTCAATATCTCCCCTAACAACAGCAGACCTTAAAACCATCCTACCAATTCTTCCAAAACCATTTATTCCAATTTTAATTTTTTTCATATTTTATTATTAAGTATTCATAATTTTTGAGATTCTAAGTAAGTCCTTGTTAATTTTTGTCTTTTCAGAAATGGCTTTTTTTAGTGGGACTGTTATAATTTTTCCATGTTGAGTACCAACCATTATTCCAGTTTTTCCATCTTTTAATAATTCAACTGCCTTTACACCCATTTTTGTTCCTAAAACTCTATCAAAACAACTAGGTCTTCCCCCTCTTTGTATGTGCCCCAAAACAGAAACTCGCACTTGATAATTAGGTAATTTCTCTTGAATTTCATCAGCTATTTGATATACATTTTTACCTGGTTTATAACCCTCAGCAACCACAATAATACTTGATGTTTTTCCAGATTTTTTACTTTTTTTAAGTGAATCAATCAGCTGACTAATATTTGTTTTAACCTCAGGGATTAAAATTTCTTGTGCACCAATGGCAATTCCAGACCTCAGTGCAATGTAGCCTGCATCTTTACCCATTACTTCAACAAAAAATAATCTATCATGAGATATAGCGGAATCCCTAATCTTGTCAATTGCATCCATTACTGTATTCAGAGCAGTATCGTAACCCAATGTGTGTGAAGTTCCAAATATGTCATTATCGATTGTGCCGGGTATTCCAATTACTGGAAAATTAAATTCATCCTTAAGTTTTAAAGCTCCCGTGAAAGAGCCATCTCCTCCAATAACAATCAAACCATCAATATTATTCTTTATTAAGTTTTTAAAAGCCTTTTTTCTTCCTTCAGAAAGTCTAAACTCATCACATCTTGCTGAGTATAAAAATGTACCACCTTTATTTATAATACCCCTTACACTCCTTGTATTAAGTATTTTAGTGTTATTTTCTATGAGCCCAGAATATCCCCGAACTATACCAACACATTTAATTTTATAATGTGCACAGGTTCTAACAATAGATCTCAGGGCTGTATTCATTCCAGGTGAATCACCTCCAGACGTTAAAACTCCTATAGTCTTCATTTATACTTTGGTAAAATTAAGTTAAATTTTGGAAAGGATTAAGTTATTTTTCTAATTCTAGCCAAACGTTACCTCTATTGTGAGAGTCAATTACTTTTTCAATAAAATCCATTCCCCTGACTCCCTCACGAATAGTTGGGAATTCATGATCATAAAAATTATCACCACGAATAGCTTTTGCAGCACCTAAATAAATGTTACCCATTGCATCAAATATACCTTCTGGATGTCCTGGTGGTAACTTTGATGAACTGAGGGAAATTGGATAATTATACTCATGTCCTGGTTTTAGAACCTTTATTGGTTCATTTTCTTTTAAAAAGTAAAGTTTATTTGGGTTTTCTTGTTGCCATTTTAAATAACCTTTATCTCCATATACATTAACTCTTAAATTATTTTCCTCACCTGTAGCAATTTGACTTGATCTAATCACCCCTTTTGCTCCATTATTCATTCTAACTAAAATATTAGCATCAATGTCAAGTGGGTTATCTTTGTAAAGATTATTTAAATCAGCTAGTATTTTATGAACCTTCAAACCACTAACTAATTCGAGCATATTGAATGCGTGAGTTCCAATATCGGCAACACATGAACTTATTCCGCTAATTTTTGGATCTAACCTCCATGAACTTTTTCTTTTTTTCTTTTCATGAATTATTGGATTAATCCAACCTTGTAAATATTGAGCATCAACTCTCTGAATGTTTCCAATTAGTCCCTCAGAAATCATTTTTGTCATTTGTCTGACCATCGGGTAGCCAGTATATGTATGTGTAACAGCAAAAACTAAATTATTTTTTTCTTTAATAGAAAGTAATTGCTTGGCTTCATGTAATGAAATTGTTAACGGTTTTTCGCATATTATGTGATATTTATTGTCAAGAAATTTTTTTGCAATCTCAAAATGAGAATTATTTGGTGTTAAAATACAAACTGCTTCAATTCTTGATTTAGTTGGTATTTCTTTCTCACTTGCTATCATATTATCAATATCTTTATATATCCTGTCAGTTCTAATACCAATTTGTCTAGCTGACTTAATACTATCCTCATATTTAGAATTAAAAACACCTCCAACGATTTCATATCTGTCGTGCATGTACGCTGAAACTTTGTGAAGTACACCTATTAATGAATTATACCCACCACCTACAAAACCTAATCTAATTTTTTTTTTCATATTTTTTTTGTTTTAACATAAATATGAAGAATTAGAAATGCAACAATTAATAATGCAGGAATGTATGCATACAACAAGAGTAATTCTGAACCAGTTCTATTGGCGTCCATTAACTTGCCCATTTGCGGTAAAACAAAGGAAACAGATAACATTCCAGCTCCACCCATTAATGATAAACCTAAGGCTCCACTTTCTGGAATTTTCTCAGAGACAAAAGAGAGCATAGTTGGCCAAAAATAACAAACACCGATTGCAAAAACTGCAGCAGCTAAAAATGTCATCGCTCCACTTGTATTTGCAAGTAGGAACAAACCTAAACAAGAGAATACTGCGGAAAATAATAAAACTTTTGTAATACTTAGTTTGTGAACAATTTGTCCGGCATAAAGCCTGCCTAAGGCCATTAGTCCATTTATAAAAACTAATATTAAAATTGGAGACTCTAAGGATTTTCCCAATAAACCTTCAATTCTTTGAGTTGTACCAAGCTCAGTTGCTGCTGTAAGCATCATACATAATAACATGAAAATAAAAAGCGGTTTAAAACAGTTTTTAATCATATCTCTGTAAGAAACTCCACTAGTTACCCTTTCGGTTTTAGGAAATTGAGCATTGAAAAATAAAAAACCATAAATCAAAAGTGGAATCAATAATGTACCAGCTAAAATCATCCAACTAAGTCCCATTAAATCCATAATTATAAATCCAAGTACTCCACCAATAACTATTCCGCCAGGAAACCAAACATGAAATCTGTTTAGCATTTTTGTTTTTTCATTTGGATAAAGTGTTGCAACAAGAGGATTACAAGCCGCTTCAACCATTCCATTTGCGACTCCAATCAGAGTAGTACCCCAAAATAATGTGATATAATCTCTTGCTAAAATTGTTACGATAATCCCAATGAAATGACCCAAAAAGGCGATGTTCATTATCTTTTTCATTCCAAATAAATCAACAAAAAACCCTCCAATCATCATTGCTAATGTAAAGCCCCAAAAAGCAGGTGCAAAAGCATAACCAATTTCTTCTAAAGTGAGCAAATAGTCTTGATTAAAAACCATTTCTAACTTGACTCTTATTGCAAAAGTCATTGCAGTTGTGATTAGGGCAAAGCAACTAGCACTAAATAACCTTTTAGGGATAATATTTTGTTTCATGGTTAAAAAATTGTTGAATCCTAAATATAAAGATTATTTCTCTTTTTTAGTCTTTTTTAAATTTGATAATAATTCAGAAAAACTATCAAATTCGACATCATAAAAGATACCAAACCCCTGAGTAAAACCAATTTCATCACCAAAAAACTGATATTCATTCTCTTTATTAAAAACTTTTGCTCTTAAACTGCCGGAATTGTTTAATAAAAAATCAATTTGAACATTTCCAAGAATGACATTTTCCTCCGTTCCACTAACTGGTACTCCAATTTTTCCATTAATTAGAATCTTGTCGCTTATTTCACTTTGTAATGAAAGACCTAATCTATCCCTATTAAGAAGACTTGAAGTTGAGAACTTATCACCCTGCTCATAATTAATACCCAAATTCATTTTATCATCATCACCACCAAGTAAATCATCAATAATTCCTGAAGCTCTTTGAAACAAATTATTTGTTATAGTCTGTGTTGATACAAGACTAGAGGATGAATTATCTAAAAAATAACCCTGTGATATTAAGGATATAGCTTGAGTTTGTTTTTTTTCAGAGTCATTTAGATAATAATCTAACTCTGATTTTATTGAACCACTAGTATTTGGAAAAATAATTTCAAAATTTGGAGTCTCAAGATTTGATAATTCACCTTGAAGTTGTACATCTACGTAGGTCGGAATTTTTCTATTGAATGAGGTGTTCTGAATTAATGGTGCAGGATTTGCCCCACCAGGGACATTATATCTAGCTTTTGCATCAATTATTCCCTTGTATGGATCTCCACTCCATACTATATTTGCCCCTTTGTTTAAATCAAAAACCCTTTCAACAATACCAAAATTTTTGTAAAAGTAGTATCCAGTTTCAAGCGTAAACTCACCATCAATGGTAAAATTATCAGAGTAGTCAGAAATTATATTAAATTTACCCTCTCCCAAACCGGAAATTTTAGAGCCAGTCTTTTCATCAAATATAATTTCAATTTCAGCATTTTTATTGATATTCATGTTCAGAAAAACTTCTAAACCTTGGTTAACTAAATTTGTTGGTGAGTCGTTATTATTTTCTTTGAACGTTAGGTATGACAATTGATCCAAACCTTCACCATATCTTATTGGAATTATAATTTTTGTATTTTCTTGAGTTGTACCATTAATCTCTATGTCCAAATCTTTTCCCGGTCCAATGAAATTGGCTGAGCCATTCAAAAAGCCTGTTCCATAGTAATATTCATTTTCGGATGATTGGGTATTTAGTGCTAGTAGATTATTAGATTCAATTTTAAAATCTAAATACCAATCTTTTAATCTGTTGTGGGATATTTTTCCGCTCATTATTCCACTAGTATTTGATTTTTTTTCATTTAAAATGAAGTTGTTAATGTTTATAGTCTGATTATTAAGAATAAAAGTTGGGTCATCTACAAAACCATAGCGTAAACCAAGATATGGAACATCAAAACTAGAATTTACTGCATTAATTTTCCCCTCAAAAACAGGCTTAAAGAAAGTTCCTGTTACATCAATATCAGAGTTAAAATAACCTTCAAAATTTTGAAGAACCTTTTCTCCAATTGCTGAGAATGGTGCAATATTAAAATTTTTTGTAATTAATTTAAAGTTCACAGGATAATCATCATCTTCAATTTTAAAAATACCAGTTAGATCAAAAATATTTTTATTTTTTTTGTTAATTATAAACTCCAAATTATAACTATCTTGATTTTTTGAGTTGTCAATAGATAGCATAGCATTGCCTAAAACATTACCATTTGCGGAAAAAGACTCAATACTCACGTCTGAACTTCCAAAATAGAGACCATCGGATTTCTCGAGCTGAATTGAACCATTAATTTTTCCTTCATAAAATATATTTTTTGGTTTAGGAATTATTGACGAAAACATTACATTATCAAAATCAGATGAAAAAACAAAATCATTCTCATCATCAAAATAGTTAAACTCAATACTTTGATCTGATGAAAAGATATTTGTAGGTTTGAGTTCGGTATACTTATCACCAACGATCAATACATTGCTGCTACTGCCTTTTGTATGTTTTTTTAGTTGCCAATCTATACCATTAAATACAAATTCTAATTCTTTAATTAGAAATTCAGATCGTTGGTCTAGATTAATTGTATGCTCAAATTGAAGAGAACCCGTATTGTTATTTAATTGTATAAAACTCAAGTCAATATTGGTAAAATCATCAATTTTTGCGAGTGAAATTTCAATATTATTTCCATTAAAATAATTAGACTTTACAGAACTGATATTTATATTCCCAGAGTTATTTGAAATATTGAGTATAAAGTCATCCACTTTGACCTTCGAAAATTTCAAATTCGGAGTTTGAATTTTTATGTTGTAATTATCAGTATCAAAATCTCCACTCAAGAAGGTGTTTTGATCTATCGTAAATTTTTTATTTATAATATTCGCGAATTTTGGCTTTAAATTCAAATTAAAACTCAAATCAAATTCACTATTATCTTTTGTTGATAAATAATTTTTATAACCCGAAAAAATTGAATTTTTCATTAGGGTAGGGAGAAGTAAAAAATTAAAGTCTCCAATAAGAATTCCCGAAACTGCATCTTCCGAGTCTATATTAAAAAATCTTTTTTCGTTGTTAATCCTTGATTGAATAGTTAAATTTTCAAATTTGTACTCATCATCGAAGCCAGTAAGAATAAAATCAGTAAACGATAAGTCCCCTATCATTGTTTGAAAATTTTCACCAATGAGTTTTGCATTAATATTTCCGAAAACGGATTGACCCTCAACTTTACTGAAATTAATTTCACTTAGATTAGCTTTTTTGATATTTGCATTAAAATCATACTCAACTAAGTCATTAGAGTAGTTAATCAATCCATCAAAATTTAAATTTAAATTATCGTCATCAACAATCAATGAACCTGTAAAAAGTTTATCACTAACATCACCGTTGATAATGATTTTTTTATATAAATAACTATTGATAGCAACATTATTCATCTGACCAACAACAGATGATTTTAAATTTTCTTCATCAAAGCCCAGGCCATTAATATTAAAATTAAAGTCAGATTGCAGCTCAAAAGGGAGATTAATTATTTTTGCTAAATCAAAACTTTTACCATTAAAACTTCCTTGGTAATTTGCAAAATTGATATTTTTAAGGTTAGACATTTTGATGTCATAATCAATCACACCAAATTCTGTTTTTATGTCTGCATTGGAAAATATAATATCATCATTTTTGGTAAAAGTTCCTTTCATTTCTAGTTTTCCAACATTTCTAAAAGCCGAAGGAATAACAGTTCCAAATAAGTCAGGAAATAATGAATAAAGAAATTTTGTTGATGAGTTAAAACTCTTGAGCTCTAATGCAATATCAGAATCATTTAAACTTTCTGAAAATTTAAAAAATAAATCTGTAATCAATTCATTTTCTAAACATTTTGCCTTTAAATCTTTAAATTTGATTTCATCAATATTTCCTTCGAAAAAAGACTCTACTTGGATGTCCAAATTTGTTATTGGCGTTTTAAAATCAGAACTATTTAGAGTTGAATTTTTGAAATGACCATTATACTTAAATTTTTTGATTTCATTTACATTTATTAAATGAACAACTCCTTTAAAAACAGAGTTACCATAGGAAAGATTTTCAAAATCAAGTCTTACAATACTGTCCCTAATCAACACATCAGATAGAATTGATACCTCTCTTTGATTAATTTTAGACTTCAAATCAGAAACTGAAAATTGAGTTTGTCCGTTTTTTATCAAAAAATTTTCAATTCTTATTTCATCATTTGATATATGGTACTTATTACCCTGTTGATCTAATAAAATATCAAAATTTGTAACACCAATATTTTGAATGCTAATAAATTTAAAATTGTCTAAAATTCCTACTTCATTTTGATTTGATGGTAGTAGGTCGGTTGAATTGAAATTATTCGCATTAATAAAACCACCATTAATACTTAAGCTCTTAAAACTTGATTTTTCATTATTGAGATAATTAACTAATTCTGTTGGACTTGCTTTAAAGGATTTGGCATAAAAGACAGTATCTTTTTCTTTATTGAATATAATAAAATCATTAACTGAGACTTTACCATTTAGGTTTAAATTTATTTCCTTTAGAGAAAAATCAAAATTATCAGATGAAATATTTGAAGATATTATTGAGGATAGATTTTTTTCAACTAAATAAAATCCGACTACAAAAATTGTTATAAGAGATATTAATGTTGAAAAAAAAATTCTTTTAATATTTGATTTTTTATTTTTGATAATAATTTTTAAATAAAATTTACAACAATTATGCCTGTTACAATACTTGGAATTGAATCATCATGTGATGAAACATCAGCTGCGGTAATTCAGGACAATAAGGTTCTATCAAATATCATTGCTAATCAAACAGTCCACCAAAATTATGGAGGAGTCGTTCCAGAACTAGCATCAAGAGCTCATCAAAAAAATATTGTTCCAGTTGTACAACAGGCCATTGTTAAAGCAAATATCGGAAAAAAAGATATAGATGCAATTGCTTACACCAGAGGACCTGGTTTACTAGGGTCACTATTAGTTGGTGGATCTTTTGCTAAATCACTTTCCATTGGTTTAAATATTCCACTGATTGAAGTTCATCATATGCAAGCACACATATTATCACATTTTATACATGATGGAAGTAATCAAAAATGTAATTTTCCATTTTTGGGTGTAAATATCTCTGGTGGTCATACACAAATTATAAAGTGTAATGATTATTTCGATATGAATATAATTGGTGAAACTATTGATGACTCAATCGGAGAAGCTTTTGACAAGTGTGGTAAAATTCTTGGCCTAAGTTACCCAGCTGGACCAACCATAGATAAGATGTCAGAGAGAGGAAATCACAAAAAGTTTTCTTTCACAATACCTAAAGTTGAAAAACTTAACTTTAGTTTTAGCGGATTAAAAACAAACTTTAAAAGGTTTGTTGAAACACAAGACATGAAAGAACCGGGATTTATACAAAGAGAGAAATATAATCTTTGTGCTTCTCTACAATATACAATATCAGAAATTTTATATCAAAAAGTAGAGAAAGCAATCCAAATTACTAAAGTCAAAGATATTGTGTATGGCGGTGGCGTATCAGCAAACTCAATGATTAGAGAGCGTTTCAAATCTAATATGAAAGAGGTCAATCATTATTTTCCAAAATTGGAGTACACAACCGATAATGCAGCAATGATTGCCATGGTTGGATATTTAAAATATAAAACCAAAAATTTTGGGATGTTAAATGCTGTCTCAGATGCAAAGTACAAAATGTAATGGAACTATTTTATAATTCAAAAATTGATAAAAACACTACGAACTTCACTATATCTGACGAAGATTTAAAACATATTACCAGAGTTATGAGGAAAAGAAAAGGAGACCTAATTAAGTTTACTAACGGAAAAGGTTATGGGTTCGAGAGTCAAATTGAAAGAATTGAAAAAAAGAAAATTCACTTTGAAATTAAAAAGCTTTTCAAAACAGCTAATTCAAACAATTTACATGTTGGTATATGCCTTTTGAAGTCACCAACTCGATTTGAATTTTTTTTAGAAAAGGCAACAGAAATTGGAATTAAAGAAATTACACCAATTATCAGCAAGAATACGTTAAAAAAAGGGATAAACATGTTGAGATCAACAAATAAAATCATCTCAGCAATGAAACAATCAGTAAAATATTATATGCCAAAATTAAATAAATTGGAACTTTTTGAAACATTCTGTAACAACTCCGATGAAAAATATAAATTCATATCTACTTGTCAAGAGATAAAAAAAATCCCAGTTTCAAAACTTACAAAAATTCAAGAGTCTACTGTTGTTTTGATTGGCCCTGAGGGCGATTTTAATAAGGATGAAATTGATTTTGCAATAAAAAATGACTTTAAACCATTGTCGCTGGGTAACAATAGATTAAGATCAGAAACAGCAGCGATCGTAGTCTCTAGTGCTTTTTCAACTTTTAAATAATATATTTGCTGATCATGAAAACAGTTAATGAAAAATTAGCACTAAAGCTTTTAACTTACATTACATTTTCTGTTTTTGTAATTTTTTTATTAATAAAATTGAAAGTTGTGATTGGTTATATTCTAATTGCAAGTGTATTAACTCTTATTTTAAGACCTGTTGTTAAAGTTTTAAATAATAAATTAAAATTTAACTCCACATTATCAAGCATATTAGCATTATTACTTCTTTCATTGATAATAGCTGGTCTGATCTCCCTTCTGGTTCCACTCGTTTTGGAACAGGGTAAAAACTTATCTCTACTCAACACAAATTCACTAAATGACAAATTAAATCTTTTATATAGTGAATTAAATCAATACCTGTTGGGTTTTAATATTTCTCTGAACGAATCAATTTTAAACATAGAAAGTCTCACCAAAAACAGTGTTGAAATCATACCAAGTATTTTGAATTGGATAGGTTCTGTTTTAGGTTCAATAACAATCGGGATTCTTTCTGTACTTTTCATTTCATTCTTTTTACTGAAAGATGGAATTTATTTTGAGGATAATGTTGTTTTATTATTTCCAAAAAAATTAAAAACGAGAATAAAAAAATCGATTGAAACGATAAAAGTTTTGCTTTCAAGATATTTTATTGGGTTAATTGTGCAAGTCTCGATATTGTTTATCATTTATACTTTAATATTGTTAATTTTTGGAATTAAAGATGCCATAGTGATTGCACTAATATGTGCCATATTAAATTTAATTCCATATGTTGGACCACTCATTGGTATTTTTTTAATGATTTTTCTTTCTATGACTAGTAATTTAGGTCAAGATTTTAGTGATGTTATTGCACCAAAATCATTTTACATATTTATTTTTTACTCAATTGCGCAACTCGTAGATAATTTTATTAGTCAACCTTATATTTTTTCAAATTCAGTAAAATCACATCCCCTTGAAATTTTTATTGTTATTATCTCTGGAGGATTATTGTTTGGTATTGGTGGAATGATATTGGCAATTCCAACTTATACAAGTTTTAAAGTCATTGGTAAAGTTTTTTTTAATAAAAATGATTTAGTTAAAAAACTGACCAAAAACATATAAAAAAACTTAAATTTGAAAACTTTTGGAGAGGTGCCAGAGTGGTAATGGAGCAGATTGCTAATCTGTCGACGGGTAACTGTCGCCGGGGTTCGAATCCCCGTCTCTCCGCAAACTTTAACTAGTTTCATTTTTTCATCTTGTAAAGCCACTCCTGAGATCTTTTCTCAATCTCTGGTAATCTCTTTGGGTCATTGTTTCCCCCGCATATCAAACACATGATGTTTTTATTTTTTATTTTGTTTTTATACTTTCTTAGAGCAGCAATTGACATTGCGCCTGCTGGTTCAGCAATTATTTTTTCATTTTGTGACAAAAGAAGTATGTTATGACATATTTCTCCTTCATCTACAATAACAATTTCATCAAGATAATTCTTACAAAAATCGTAAGTGAGTTTACCAACCTTGCGAACTACAGCCCCATCAACAAAGTTATCGACATCATTTAATGATATTAGTTTTTTTGCTTCAAGTGATTTTTTCATAGCGGGAGCTCCCTTGACTTGAACTCCAACTATTTTTGTTGATCTAGAAAGTTGTTTAAAAACATTTAGAGCTCCTGATAATAGTCCACCTCCACCAATTGGCACAAACAAATAATCAATATTAAAATCAACTTGGTGAATCATTTCTAAAAAAAGTGTCGCTTGACCCTCAATTACTTTCATATCATCGAAAGGATGTATAAAAACCTTATTATTATTTTTTGTAAATATTTTAGCTTCATCATAAGCATCATAAAAATTGAGGCCATGAATATTTATATCAATAAATTTTCCACCAAACTGGCTGACACGCTCTATTTTTAATTGTGGTGCACTTTTAGGGATGAATACTGTTCCTTTTTTATTTAAATGACTGCACGATAATGCAAAACCTTGAGCATGATTTCCCGCACTAGCACAAACCAACCCTTTGCTGAGATCAGAATTTTCTAGGGATAAAATTTTATTGTAAGCCCCTCTAATTTTAAATGACTTAATTACCTGTTGATCCTCTCTTTTATAAAAAATATTTGTATTAAACAGCTTTGAGAAGTAATTTGATTTTTGATACTCGGTTGTCCTAACTAAAGCTGAAATTTTTTCTGATGCTTCTGCAATTTTGTTAATTTCGATTAATCGCATATAAATGTTAATTTAGCAATATTCATCGTAAAGGACATTATATATACTTATAAATAAATCA
>CACLQX010000021.1 GCA_902609185.1 uncultured Bacteroidota bacterium
GCTGCCGGTGTCAATATCATGGAATTTTGTAAGCAATTTAATTCCAGAACTCAAGACAAGCCTGGCAAAGTTGTACCAGTGGTTATTTCTGTATTTGCAGATAAATCATTTGAGTTTGTAATTAAAACTCCTCCTGCAGCTGCTCAACTACTTGAAGCTGCAAAGGTAAAAAAAGGTTCACCTGAGCCTAACAGGTCAAAAGTTGCATCTGTTACATGGGATCAGGTCAGAAAAATAGCTGAAGACAAAATGCAAGATTTAAATGCTTTCACCGTAGAATCCGCTATGAAAATGGTTGCTGGAACAGCAAGATCTATGGGGCTTAATGTAAAAGGACAATCACCATTTTAAAATTTAATTTCTAATGGCAAAATTGACAAAAAATAGAAAAGAATCATTATCAAAATTTGATGCTGAAAAAATGTATAGCTTAAAAGATGCATCAGATGTTATCAAGAGCTTTTCAAAATTAAAGTTTGATCCATCCATTGATCTAGCAGTTAACCTTGGCGTTGATCCGAAAAAGGCAGATCAAAACGTTCGTGGAATTGTGTCGTTGCCAAATGGTACAGGAAAAGATGTAAAAGTTCTTGCTTTGGTTACACCAGACAAAGAGGATGAAGCAAAAAAAGCTGGAGCTGATTTTGTTGGATTAGATGATTTCTTAAATAAAATAAAAGAAGGTTGGACTGATGTAGATGTTATAATAACTATGCCCAGTGTTATGGGTAAACTTGGTCCTCTCGGTAAAATTTTAGGTCCCCGAGGTCTAATGCCTAATCCCAAAACTGGAACTGTAACTATGAATGTTGGAAAAGCTGTGGAGGAAACAAAAGCAGGTAAAATTGATTTTAAGGTTGATAAAAATGGAACAATTCATGTTGCAATTGGTAAAGTTTCTTTTAGCTCAGACAAAATATTTCAAAATGCAAAAGAGGTTCTTGATAATATTTTAAAGATTAAGCCATCTTCGTCAAAAGGAATCTACATGAAAAGTATTTTTATGTCCAGTACTATGAGTCCCGGTATTAAAATTGATACTAATAGTTTTTAGTAATGAATAAGGATCAAAAACAAAATATTATTGATATTATCAAGTCTCAACTTGACTCTACATCTACAATATATATTACTGATTGTTCAGGTCTTGATGCAGTCTCAACATCAAAGCTAAGAAGAGAGTGTTTCAAATCCAACATTAAATTATCTGTTGTAAAAAATACACTATTATCTAGAGCAATGGATGATGTTGATAAAGATTTTGGAGATTTAAAATCTCAATTAGCTGGGAATACGGCATTAATGTTCTCTGAAACTGGTAATGCTCCAGCAAAAGTTATTAAAAAATTTAGAAAGAATTTTGAGAAGCCAATATTAAAAGGCGCTTTCATAGAAGAATCTATTTACATCGGAGATGATGTCCTAGATACTTTAATAAATATTAAATCCAAGGAGGAGTTAATTGGCGAAGTTATAACACTTCTTCAATCTCCTGCTAAGAATTTAATTTCCGCTCTCAAATCGAGTGGAACAAAACTCAGTGGTGTCATTAAGACACTTTCTGAAAAAGATGATAAATAATTTAAATTAAATAAAAATGGCAGATTTAAAAGATTTTGCAGAAAAACTTGTAAACTTAACTGTTAAAGAAGTTAATGAATTGGCTGATATTCTAAAGGATGAATACGGCATTGAACCTGCAGCAGCAGCAGCAGTTGCAGTTTCTGGCCCAGCTGGTGGAGCTGGAGTTGGTGAAGCAGCTGAGGAAAAAAGTGAGTTTACTGTTGTTTTAAAAGCGGCTGGTGGAGCAAAGCTTGCAGTCGTAAAGTTAGTTAAAGAGCTTACAGGCCTTGGTTTAAAAGAAGCAAAGGATCTTGTAGACAATGCACCTAGCAATATTAAAGAAGATATTGGTAAGGACGAAGCCGAGGGTATGAAAAAATCCCTTGAAGAGGCCGGTGCTGAGGTTGAATTAAAATAATTCAAGTAATTGTCAAGTACCTTTAGGTACTGTATTAATGTTCTTTAACTAAACTTTATAATTAATGAGTTACAACAATAGAAAAAATTTCGCAACATCCTCTGATATCCCAGATTATCCAGACTTTTTGGATATTCAGGTAAAATCTTTTAAAGATTTTTTTCAATTAGAAACAAAATCTGATGAAAGAAGTGATGAGGGTTTATATAAAACTTTTTTGGAGAATTTTCCAATTTCTGATGCTAGAAATCAGTTTGTTCTTGAATTTATAGATTACTTCGTTGATCCACCCAGATATTCTGTACATGAATGTATTGAGAGGGGTTTAACATACAGTGTTCCACTTAAAGCTAGATTAAAGCTTTATTGTACTGACCCCGAGCATGAAGATTTTGAAACAATTGTACAGGATGTATATTTAGGAGTAATCCCATACATGTCAAATAGTGGAACATTTATAATTAATGGCGCTGAACGAGTAGTTGTCTCTCAATTACACAGATCTCCAGGTGTATTTTTCGGTCAATCATTCCATGCTAACGGTACAAAACTTTATTCTGCCAGAGTTATTCCGTTTAAAGGATCTTGGATTGAATTTTCCTCCGACATTAATGGAGTTATGTATGCTTATATTGATAGAAAAAAGAAATTACCAGTCACTACTCTTTTAAGGACAATAGGTTATGAGAGAGATAAAGATATTTTGGAAATATTTGGATTAGCTGAAGAAGTAAAAGTATCGAAAGCTGGTTTAAAAAAGATTTTGGGAAGAAAATTAGCTGCAAGAGTATTGAACACTTGGTATGAAGATTTTGTCGATGAGGATACAGGTGAAGTAATATCAATTGAAAGAAATGAAGTTATTTTAGATAGAGATACAATTATTGAGAAAGACAATATTGAGAAGATATTAGAATCTAACACTAAAACTGTTCTTATCAACAGGGTTGATGATGATAACTCAGAATATTCTATTATTCACAATACCTTACAAAAAGACCCAACTAATACAGAAAAAGAAGCTGTTGAGCATGTTTACAGACAGTTGAGAAATGCTGAACCACCCGATGAAGAGACGGCTCGTGGAATTATTGATAAGTTGTTTTTCTCTGACCAAAGATATAACCTAGGTGAAGTAGGAAGATATCGTATGAACAAGAAACTGGGTTTAAATATTGATATGGAAAACCTAGTTCTGACCAAGGAAGATATCATAACAATTATTAAATTTTTAATAGAACTAATCAATTCAAAATCTGAAATTGATGATATTGATCATTTATCTAACAGAAGAGTTAGAACTGTTGGTGAGCAACTCTCTAGTCAATTTGGGGTAGGTCTTTCTAGAATGGCACGTACTATTCGCGAAAGAATGAATGTTAGGGATAATGAAGTATTTACCCCTATTGATTTAATTAATGCAAAAACATTATCCTCTGTCATTAATACTTTTTTTGGCACCAATCAGCTTTCTCAATTTATGGATCAAACTAATCCACTAGCAGAATTAACTCACAAGAGAAGACTTTCTGCATTAGGACCTGGTGGTCTCTCACGTGAAAGAGCAGGATTTGAGGTAAGAGATGTTCATTATACTCACTATGGCAGACTGTGTCCTATAGAGACACCCGAAGGTCCAAATATTGGCTTAATTTCTTCTTTAAGTGTTTTTGCCAAGGTAAATAACCTTGGTTTTATTGAGACACCCTACAGAAAAGTTGTTAATGGTAAAATTGATATCAACGAATACAAATATTTATCAGCGGAAGAAGAAGAAGGGAAGTTGATAACTCAGGCTAACATTGAAAGATCAAAAGACGGTAAGATATTAGCTGACAAAGTAATTGCAAGACAAGAAGCAGACTATCCAGTCGTTGAACCCAAAGAAGTGGATTATATTGATGTTGCGCCAAATCAAATTGCATCAATATCAGCATCTCTTATTCCATTTTTAGAACATGACGATGCAAACCGTGCACTTATGGGTTCTAATATGATGAGACAATCTGTCCCTCTTATGAAGCCTGAGAGCCCAATAGTTGGAACCGGTCTAGAAAATCAAGTAGCAAGTGACTCAAGAGTATTATTAAATGCAGAAACCAATGGTTTGGTTACATACGTTGATTCTGAGAAAATTATTATAAAGTACGAAAAGTCCAGTGACGAGAAGTTGGTTTCTTTTGACACTGATGAAATAGTTTATGACTTAATAAAATTCAGAAAAACAAATCAGGGTACATGTATTAATTTAAAACCAATTGTAAAGAAAGGTGAAAAAGTTAAAAAAGGTCAAGTATTGTGTGAAGGATATGCTACTTCAAAAGGCGAATTAGCATTAGGTAGAAATTTGAAAGTTGCATTTATGCCATGGAAAGGTTACAATTTTGAAGATGCAATTGTAATTTCTGAGAAAGTTGTAAGGGAAGATTTCTTTACCTCAATTCATATTGATGAATATTCTCTTGACGTTAGAGACACAAAACTTGGAATGGAAGAATTGACTAGTGATATTCCCAATGTTAGTGAGGATGCAACTTCTGATCTTGATGAAAATGGTATGATTAGAGTTGGTGCTGAAGTTAAGTCTGGTGATATTCTAATAGGAAAAATTACACCTAAAGGAGAGTCAGATCCAACACCAGAAGAAAAACTTTTAAGAGCGATTTTTGGTGATAAAGCGGGAGATGTAAAAGATGCATCTTTAAAAGCTCCTCCATCACTCAAAGGAATTGTTATCGATAAAAAGCTTTTTACAAGAACTATCAAAGATAAGCAGAGAAGGACTGAGGATAAAGAACTCCTCAAGAATTTAGAGCTTAAATATGATAAAATTTTTGATGATTTGAAAACCAAACTTGTTGAAAAACTTTACTCGATGTTGAGCGGGAAAACATGTCAAGGAATATTTAATGATTTAGGCGAGGAGCTAATCCCTAAGGGTAAAAAGTATACTCAAAAAGTTTTAAATCAGGTTGATGACTTTTCACACTTAGCTCAAGCTAATTGGAGTGTTGATAAAAAAGTAAATTCTTTAGCAAAAACACTTCTGCATAATTATAAAATCAAAGAAAATGATTTGCAAGGTATGCTTCGTAGAGAAAAGTTTACCATTACTGTTGGTGATGAACTCCCCTCAGGAATTATGAAGTTGGCAAAAGTATATATAGCCAAAAAGAGAAAGCTTAAAGTTGGAGATAAAATGGCTGGAAGACATGGTAATAAAGGTATTGTTGCTCGAATTGTGAGACAGGAGGATATGCCTTTTTTAGAAGATGGAACACCGGTTGATATAGTTTTAAATCCTCTTGGAGTGCCTTCCAGGATGAATATTGGACAAATTTATGAAACTGTTCTTGGTTGGGCTGGTATGAATTTAAACAAAAAGTATTCTACCCCAATTTTTGATGGTGCAACTATTAATGAAATTAATACATTGACTGATGAAGCTGGTGTGCCAAAATTTGGCCATACTTATTTATATGATGGTGGTACTGGTGAAAGATTTGATCAACCCGCAACTGTCGGTGTTATTTACATGTTAAAACTTGGACATATGGTTGATGATAAGATGCATTCCAGATCAATTGGACCATATTCATTAATTACACAACAACCTCTAGGCGGTAAAGCACAGTTTGGAGGACAGAGATTTGGAGAAATGGAAGTCTGGGCATTAGAGGCGTATGGTGCTTCCAGTACTCTTCAGGAAATACTGACAATAAAGTCCGACGATGTGATTGGTAGAGCTAAGGCTTATGAGTCTATCGTTAAAGGAGAGAAAATGCCTGAGTCAAACTTGCCTGAGTCTTTCAATGTATTAATGCATGAGCTCAAGGGTCTAGGTCTTGATATTAGATTAGAGGAATAAATAAAATTAAATAATGGAACTAAATAAATCTAAAAAATTCAACAAAATATCCATAGGATTAGCATCACCAGAGACAATCCTTTCAGCATCACGTGGTGAAGTTTTAAAACCTGAAACAATTAATTATCGAACTCATAAACCAGAACGAGATGGTTTATTCTGTGAAAGAATTTTTGGCCCAGTAAAGGATTATGAATGTGCATGTGGTAAGTATAAAAGAATTAGATACAAAGGAATCGTTTGTGATAGATGTGGTGTTGAGGTTACAGAAAAAAAGGTAAGGAGGGATAGAGTTGGTCATATAAACCTAGTAGTTCCTGTTGCTCATATTTGGTACTTTAGATCCTTACCAAATAAAATTGGCTACCTACTAGGACTACCAAGCAAAAAACTTGATATGATAATTTACTACGAAAGGTATGTAGTTGTTCAAGCAGGTTTGGCCGTCGATGAGGAAGGAAACCCTTTGAATAAAATGGATTTCCTAACTGAGGAGGAGTATCTTAATATTTTAGAAAAATTACCGCCTGAGAATCAATTCCTAGATGATAGCGATCCTAATAAATTTATTGCCAAAATGGGTGCGGAGTGTTTAATTGAACTTTTGTCAAGAATTGATCTTGATGAATTATCTTATGAACTAAGACATAAAGCAAATACAGAGACTTCAAAGCAAAGAAAAACAGAATCTTTAAAAAGACTACAAGTTGTAGAATCTTTAAGAGAAGCTAACATTAATAAAGAAAATAAACCAGAATGGATGATATTAAAAGCTATTCCTGTTATTCCACCTGAATTAAGGCCATTGGTTCCATTAGATGGTGGTAGGTTTGCTACATCTGATTTAAATGATTTATACAGACGTGTCATTATAAGAAATAATAGGCTTAAAAGATTAGTGGAAATAAAAGCTCCTGAAGTTATTTTAAGAAATGAAAAAAGAATGCTACAAGAATCTGTTGATTCTTTGTTTGATAATACCAGAAAGTCTTCTGCCGTCAAAACAGAGGCAAATAGACCATTAAAATCTCTTTCCGATTCATTGAAAGGTAAGCAGGGTAGATTTAGACAGAATTTACTTGGTAAAAGAGTTGACTACTCTGCCAGATCGGTAATTGTTGGAGGCCCAACATTAAAATTGTATGAATGTGGTATTCCTAAAGATATGGCAGCTGAATTATACAAGCCTTTTATTGTTAAAAAAATTAATTGAAAGAGGTGTAGTAAAGACAGTCAAGTCCGCAAAAAAAAATAATTGATAACAGAGAACCTTTAGTTTGGGATATTTTAGAGAATGTTTTGAAGGGTCACCCTGTCCTATTGAACAGAGCCCCCACATTACATAGATTAGGAATACAGGCATTTCAACCTACTTTGATAGAAGGTAAAGCTATCCAAGTTCACCCCCTTGTATGCACCGCATTTAATGCTGACTTTGATGGTGACCAAATGGCGGTTCATCTTCCATTAGGCCCTGAGGCAATTCTTGAGGCGCAGCTATTGATGTTAGCATCTCATAATATTTTAAATCCTGCCAATGGATCTCCTATCACAGTCCCGTCTCAGGATATGGTTCTAGGTCTATATTACATGACTAAAAAGAAACTGAGCACTAAGGATCAGATTGTTAAAGGTCAAGGTTTAACTTTTTATTCTCAGGAAGAAGTAACTATAGCTTACAATGAAAATAAAGTCGATCTAAATGCTGCTATAAAGATTAAAACAAAAGATTTTAACGACAATGGTGAATTAGTAAATAAAATTATTGAAACAACAGTTGGAAGAGTTATGTTTAATGAAGTTGTCCCTGAAAAAGCTGGTTACATAAATGAAGTATTAACCAAAAAGTCCTTAAGAGATATTATAGGTAAAATATTAAAATTAACTAGTGTTCCTGAAACTGCTGAGTTTTTAGATAAAATTAAAGATATGGGATTTGGTTTTGCTTTTCGTGGTGGTCTATCATTTAGCCTTGGTGACATTATAATTCCTGGTGAAAAAATTGATATGATAGGTGCTGCTAATAAAGAAGTAGACACAATTATTTCAAATTATAATATGGGGCTAATTACAAATAATGAAAGGTACAATCAGGTTATTGATGTTTGGACCTCCTCAAATGCAGCACTCACAGAGCTTGCAATGAAAAGGATAAGCGAAGATAAACAAGGTTTTAACTCTGTTTATATGATGCTAGACTCAGGTGCGAGAGGATCCAAAGAGCAAATCAGACAATTAACAGGAATGAGAGGTTTAATGGCTAAGCCAAAAAAATCATCATCAGGTGGTGGCGAAATTATTGAAAACCCAATATTATCAAACTTTAAGGAGGGTCTTTCGATTTTAGAATATTTTATTTCAACTCATGGTGCTAGAAAAGGTCTTGCCGATACTGCATTAAAAACAGCTGATGCTGGTTATCTTACCCGTAGACTTGTTGATGTTGCACAAGATGTTATTGTCAATATTGATGATTGTAATACACTTAGAGGGCTAACTGTCACAGCTTTAAAGAAAAATGAAGAGGTTGTTGAAACCTTATATGATAGAATCTTAGGAAGAGTCTCACTACATAATATTTACAATCCAATAAATAATGAACTTATAGTTGGTGCGGGCGAACAAATAGGTGAAAATGAAGCAAAAAAGATTGAAGATAGCCCAATTGATCAAGTAGATGTTAGGTCTCCTTTGACTTGTGAAGCAAAAAGAGGTGTTTGTGTAAAATGTTATGGAAGAAATCTAGCAACAGGAAAAATTGTTCAAATTGGTGAGGCTGTTGGAGTTATTGCAGCCCAGTCAATCGGGGAACCTGGAACCCAATTAACATTAAGAACTTTCCACGTTGGTGGTATTGCTGGAAATATCTCAGAAGAAAACCAATTACTATCAAAATTTAATGGAACAACTGAAATTGATGATCTTAAAACCGTAAAATCAACCGACAATGAAGGAACCTCGGTTGATCTGGTAATTTCAAGAACTTGTGAGATTAAAATTATTGATGATAAAACAGGGATTGTCTTGAGCTCAAACATTATTCCTTATGGATCTTCAATAAGCGTTAAAAATGGTAAAAAGATAAAGAGGGATGATTTAATTTGTAAGTGGGATCCATATAATGGTGTTATAATCTCAGAGTTTGCTGGAAAAGTTGAATATGAAAATATTGAGCAAGGCGTTACTTATCAGGTTGAAATCGACGAACAAACTGGTTTTAGAGAAAAAGTTATATCGGAGTCTAGGAATAAAAAATTAATCCCAACATTACATATTAAGGATAGCAAAGGAAAAATTTTAAGAACATATAATCTTCCTGTTGGAGCTCATCTGATGATTGATGATTCAGAAAAGGTCAAAACTGGTAAAATTTTAGTCAAGATACCACGTAAATCAGCAAAGTCTGGTGATATTACAGGAGGTCTTCCAAGAGTAACAGAGCTATTTGAAGCTAGAAATCCTTCAAACCCTGCTGTTGTAAGCGAAATTGATGGTGTTGTTTCCTTTGGTAAAATTAAGCGAGGGAATCGTGAAATAATAGTTGAAGCAAAAACTGGCGAGATTAAAAAGTACCTAGTTAAACTATCAAATCAAATTCTTGTACAGGAAAATGACTTTGTTAAGGCAGGTATGCCATTATCCGATGGTTCTATTACCCCTAACGATATTTTAAATATTAAGGGCCCCTCAGCAGTTCAGCAGTATCTTGTTAATGAAGTACAAGAGGTTTATAGGTTACAAGGAGTTAAAATAAATGACAAACACTTTGAGGTATTAATAAGGCAGATGATGCAAAAAGTTAAAATTCAGGATTCTGGTGATACAATTTTTCTTGAAGGACAAATAGTTCACAAAAATGAGTTTATTGCTGAAAATGATAATTTATATGGAAAAAAAGTTGTTGAATCAATTGGCGATTCTGTCAATGTGAAGGAAGGACAAATTGTATCTGCACGTGAGCTTAGGGATGAAAACTCCCTTCTTAAAAGAGAGGATAAAAACCTAATTGTTGCTCGGGATGCTATTAACGCAACCGGTACTCCAGTATTACAAGGAATCACTAGAGCTTCATTGCAGACTAAATCATTTATTTCTGCCGCATCATTTCAAGAAACAACAAAAGTTTTGAATGAGGCTGCGGTTAATGGTAGGGTTGACAACTTATCTGGGTTGAAGGAAAATGTCATTGTTGGTCATAAAATACCTGCTGGAACTGGAAATAGAGAATATGGGGATATGATTGTTGGATATGTAGATGAGTATGAAGATTTGTTAGAAAATAAAAGAATAAGATATAATGAAGAATGAAAAAACAAAGAATATTAACATTGAGCTTGATGAAAAGATTGCCCAAGGCCAGTATTCAAATTTAGTTGTTGTTAATCATTCACCCACTGAGTTTGTTCTAGATTTTGTTAATATAATGCCTGGTTCGCCAAAAGCTAAAGTTTGCTCAAGGTTAATATTAACACCCCAGCATGCTAAAAAGTTTTTAAAAGCAATCAATGAAAATATCTCTAGATATGAAAAAAACTTTGGTGATATAAAAGGTTTTGAATTTGAAAACATACCGATCAATTTTGGACCAAAGGGTGAAGCATAAATTGTATGTTCAATAGGGTAGTTTTAGTTGATCAAAATAATAATGAAATTGGTACAGAGGATAAGTTAGATGCTCACAAAAAAGGATTACTGCACAGAGCGTTTTCCATTTTTATTTTCAATGACAATAATCATATTTTATTACAAAAAAGATCTGATGTAAAGTATCATTCTGCAGGACTATGGTCCAATACATGTTGTAGCCATCCATATAATGATAAACCATTAGTTGAATATGCAAATACCAGATTGCTTCAAGAAATGGGTATTCAATCAAATTTGAAAGAGTTTTTTTCATTTATATATAGAGCTGAGTTTAGTAATGGTTTAATTGAATTTGAGTATGATCATGTTTTTTTTGGGAAATATAATTCAGATCCAATACTCAATAATGATGAAGCATCTAGTTTTAAATGGGTAAATTTTAAACAACTTCAACTAGAAATTGAAGAAAATCCAACTAAATTTACCTTTTGGTTAAAAAAAATAGTTAAAGACTATTCTAAATATTTTATAAATTATGAAAATAACAATTTGTAGAAAAGCTCATTTTAATGCAGCTCACAAACTTTACAATCCAAGCTTATCAAATGAAGAAAATTTTGAAATATTTGGAAAATGTAGTTACGAAAATTTTCATGGTCACAACTATGAGCTAATAGTTAAAATACTTGGTGATATTGATCCAAAAACTGGAATGGTTATGGACTTATCTAATTTAAAGAAAATAATAAAAACAGAAGTTGAAGATTTGCTGGATCATAAAAATCTCAATCTTGATATCCCTTACTTTAAAGAAATTATCCCAACAACAGAAAATTTGGCAATCTTCATTTGGAATAAACTTAACAATGCAATAAAGTTAGACTGTAAATTGAGTATAGTTCTGTACGAAACACCTAGAAATTATGTGGAATATTCTGGATAATATTAATCAATTAAAGTTTTAAGTTGCAAGGCATATTTTGAATTTTTAATACCATTACCTAAGCTTTTATAAATAGTATCTAAAATTGTAGTCGATTCTCTCAAATCCGTAATTGCAATGTATGGTGCTATTTCATAATTTGAATATCTCATCGCGAAGTTTGCATTGTGTAAAAATTGCCTTTTATTAACACTCACAAGTTTTGAATCGTAAAAAGAAATAGAATCTTTATTAACCGATTTTTGAAAACCGAAAGACTTAGAAATTAAATCCAATTTTTCATTATTAAATTTTTTATTTATCTCTATATATTGTCTGTAAATAGAATCGTTTTCAGATCCTTTTGAATCTACCTTAAACCCAAAATCTTTTAAACGAGTTTTTAAAATTATATTGGACTTTTCCACAAAAAAAGGAAACCTTTTTGGATCAGGTTCGTTTTCAAAAGTCAGTGAAATTATCATTATTTCAGGTTCATCAATTTTTCCTTGAAACTGAATTGAATTATTACCATTGTATAAAACTGAGTCAATCACCACCACACTAGAGTCAGTTATTTTTTCTAAATAAATAATTCCTTTTTTTAAATCCTCTATTTCTAAATTCAATGAAAAATTATTTTCATTATCAATCTTTGCACAGCTTAAAACAAAAAATAACAAAACTAAAAAATACTTCATTTAATTATTTTATAATATCAAAACTTCTTTTTATAAAGGAAGTAAGTTCTTCTCCTTTCAATAAGTTTTGCGATAATCTTGCGAGATCTAAGGATTGATTAATTAACTTTTCTCTTTTTGATTTAGATTTTGCTTTAAAAATTGTATTTACTAAGTCATTATTAACATTGACAATTACATTATGAATTTCTGGCATAGATCCAAACATATTATTTCCACCAGATTGTTGCATATCCTTCATTCTCCTCAAAAATTCTGGTTGAGTAATAATAAATGGAAGTTCTTTACTATCTAATGCCTCAATTTGAATCGTGTACTTTTCTTTCGAAATAACGTCCTCAAGGTAAGCCTTTAATTTTTCTTTTTCCTTATCATCTAATTTTGAAATAGTGTTATCATCTTTCTTAATTAAGTTATCTATGGAGTCTGAATCAACCCTAGAAAATGAAATATTTTCTTTCTTGGATTCAAGCTTTTGAATTAAATGAGAAACTATTGGGGAGTCTAATAATAGAACCTTATAACCTTTATTTTCTGCTGCTTTAATATATGAATCTTGCTCTTCAGCATTTGATGCATAAAGAATGATAGTTTTATTCTCCTTATTAGTTTGCGTTTTTTTAATATCATTAATTAATTCATCATAAGTAAAATAGTTATTGTTAGTGTCAGGATAAAGAGAAAAGTTATCAGATTTTTCAAAAAATTTATCTTCACTCAGCATTCCATATTCAATAATAATTTTAATATCATTCCATTTTTCCTCGTATTTTTTCCTGTCTTTTTTTATTAATGAGTTTAATTTATCACCAACTTTTCTGGTAATATAGTTAGATATTTTTTTTACAGCTGAATCAACCTGAAGATAACTTCTTGAAACATTTAATGGAATATCAGGAGAGTCAATTACCCCTCTTAGAAGAGTAAGGAATTCAGGAACAATTCCTTCAACATTATCTGTCACAAAAACTTGGTTTTGGAATAATTGAATTTTATCTTTTTGAATATTTATATCATTTTTAATTCTTGGAAAATATAATATGCCTGTTAATGTAAAAGGATAATCAACGTTTAAATGAATATTAAAAAGTGGATCCTCAAAGTTCATGGGATATAAATCTTTATAAAACTTGTTGTAATCTTGATCAACTAAATCTTTAGGTTTTTTTGTCCAAGCAGGTTCAGTTATATTAATTATATCATCAACTTTTTCTTTAATTTCTTTTTCATTCTTTCCTTTTCCAACTTTTTTTGAAATTTCTTTTTGTCCAAACTTGATGGGTATGGGCATAAAGCGATTATATTTTCTCAAAAGGTTTCTAATTGTGTTTTCCTCTAAAAATGATTTAGAATCTTTTGATATATTTAAAATAATTTCAGTTCCACGATCAGTTTTATTTGATTTTGTAAGACTGTATTCAGGTGATCCGTCACATTTCCAATGTACAGCCGATTCCTTTTTATGTGACTTTGAAATAATTTCAACTGAATCGGATACCATGAATGCTGAATAAAAACCCAATCCAAAGTG
>CACLQX010000022.1 GCA_902609185.1 uncultured Bacteroidota bacterium
CTGATTTGAGACTTAATTTCAATGAATCAACACTTTATGTTCCTCACGGAGATGAAGAGGGTCATGATGATCATGATGATGGCGACCATGACGATGATGATCATGACGATGATCATGATGAGGACCATGATGATCACGAAGAGCATGAGGAAGAGGAAAGTTACCAAGATATTGAGAACTTTATCGTTAGTTGGAAAAATGATGTAAAGTTTGACAATTCTGCATTATCAGTAACTGTAGGTTTTTCTCAGAATTTGAGAAAAGAGTTTGGCCATCACGATGAAGAAGGCCATGATGATCATGACGAGGACGATCATGACGAGGACGATCATGATGATGACCATGATGATCATGACGAGCATGGTGAAGAAGCTGCACTTGACATGACATTGAGAGTAACTTCACTTGACTGGAAATATGTTAATGAAAAAAATGACAATATTGAGATTGCTGTTGGAGGAAATTTTGTTCACCAAACAAATGAAAATCATGGGGATGAGATTTTGGTGCCTAACGCTTCAAAAAATGATATGGGATTATTTATGCTTTCGCATTTTCATTTTGATTCCTCAAATCTAATGCTTGGAGCAAGAGCTGACATAAGAAAAATTGATGCAATTGGTATTGAAAAAACATATTCAAGTATGACTGCATCAGCTGGTTACAAATTGGATCTTGGTCAATCTTCTATTTTTAGGTTGAATATGGCTTCTGGGTATAGAGCTCCTAATCTATCTGAATTATTTTCTGATGGTGAGCATCACGGAACTGGTCGATATGAAATAGGATCTGATCAATTGTCAGTAGAGAAAAATTTTCAAACTGATATTTCTTTTGAGACATCTAATGAAAAATCAAGTTTACTTGTAGATTTATTTTATAATAATATAAATGATTATATATTTTTAAATCCAACAGGTGCTCAGACTGATGAATTCATGCCTATTTATGAGTATGCACAATCAGATGCAACTATTCTTGGTGGTGAAATTGCATATTCTTCCGAAACCGGAATTGATTGGTTATCGTACTATGCTTCAATGGAATACTTAAGAGGTAAAAAGAAAAATGATGGATGGTTACCAGACATTCCACCAGTAACATTCAAACTCAATCTTGATATAGATTTTAGTGAAAAAATTAACTACGAAATAGATATTTTACATAAAGCTAGACAAGATAAAGTTGCAACTTTTGAGAATTCAACTCATTCAAACTTCTTAGTTGATATTTCTGGACAGTATGAATTAAATACTTCATACCCTGGTGCTAAGGCTCAATTGTTTTGGAAGGTAGAGAATGTTTTTGACAAGTACTATTACGATCATTTATCCAGATTTAAAAACTACGGTTTTTATGACATGGGTAGAAATATTTCTATTGGACTTAAAATTTCTTATTAGAATTTAAAAAAGCGGCTTACGGGCCGCTTTTTTTTTATAACTTTACTAATATTATTGGGGTGCTACGGCTGAGATTATACCCATTGAACCTGACAAAGTAATTTTTGTAAGGAAATGTGACTCACTTTAGAATCCCGTTAAAATATATAATTATGAAGAATTTAATTTTAACGGTATTTGTATTTTCAAATGCTATTTTTTCACAAGAAAATACAATCGATACCATTTTTGTAAATAAACAGAATTTAGATGAGGTAGTTGTTACTGCGATTCGGGCATCTTCAAATACCCCTGTGCCATTTAAGTTATTAGACGCTAATGATATTTCACGTGTCAATTTAGGTCAAGATATTCCTGTGATTTTAAGTATGACACCATCAGTAAATATTACATCAGATGCAGGAAACGGGATAGGGTATACTGGCATGAGTATACGTGGTTCGGATGGATCCAGAATTAATGTTACAATAAATGGAGTCCCTCTAAATGATTCTGAATCTCATGGGACATATTGGGTTGATCTGCCAGATTTTGCTAGTAGTATTTCTAGTATTCAAATTCAGCGTGGGGTAGGTACATCAACTAATGGGGCTGGGGCTTTTGGTGGTAGTATTAATGTTTTTACTCAAAAACAATCTCAAGTTCCTAAATTCAAATTATCAAATTCTTTTGGTAGCTATGGAACGCTAAAAAATTCAATAAGTTTTACTACTGGAACTGTAGGTAATTATTTTGAACTAAGTGGTAATTTATCAAAAATATATTCTGAAGGATATATCGACAGGGCATCCTCAAACCTAAAAGGATATTTCTTACAAGGTTCATATGATTATGATAAAACTAATATCAAACTAATTGCATTTGGTGGTCATGAAAGAACGTATCAAGCATGGTATGGACTTGACCCAGAAACACTAAATACCAATAGAAAATTCAATTATGCAGGGATGTATTATAATGCTGACGGTGAAGAAATGTTCTACGATAAACAAGAAGATAATTATAAACAAGACCATTATCAGCTAATTTTTAATCATCAAATGAATTCTTATTGGAGAGCGAATTTAACATTTCATTACACTCACGGCAGAGGTTATTATGAGGAATATTCCGAGGACCAAAATTTATCAGATTATTCAATTAATGAGAACAGTGGTCAAGCCATTTCAGATCTAATTAGAAGAAAGTGGTTGGATAATGATTTTTACGGCTCACTCTTTAATTTTATTTATGATAAAAATTCAATAAAATTAATTTTAGGAGGAACCCTTAATAAATACTATGGTGATCACTATGGTGAAGTTATATGGGCAAGAAATGCAGGTAACTCAGAAATCAGACATCGATACTATGATAATTATGGAAACAAGGAGGAGTTTAACTTATTTTCAAAACTTGAATACACATTCAATGATAAACTTTATGCTTTTCTTGATCTCCAGAACAGAAATATAAATTATGACGCTATATTAATTGGAGGAGATAACGTCAATAAAAGTTTTAATTTTTTTAATCCTAAAGCTGGTATTTATTATAAGCTTAATACTAGTAATGAATTTTATTTCTCATTTGCTAGTGCGCATCGAGAACCTACTAGAACAGATTATGAAAATGGAAACCCTTATCCTGAAATGCTGGATGATTTTGAGTTAGGATGGAAATACAAAGGCAAAAAATCTATATATAATATCAATTTATATTTGATGGATTATAATGATCAATTAGTTTTAACGGGTGAGAGAGATGATGTTGGATATTATATCAGAGCAAATGTTGGAGAAAGCTATAGAGCAGGGATTGAGTTCGATGGTGTTTTCTATATCAATGATTATTTTACAATTAAACCTAATATTACATTAAGTTCTAACAAAAACAATGACTATCTAACTCAATTTGATGGTAGTTTACAAAATTTTGGAAAAACAGACATATCATTTTCGCCAAACTTAATTTTTGGTAATTCTATTGAATTTAAAATGAACGATAAAACACTTTTGTTTTTTAATACGAAGTATGTTGGAAAACAATATATGTCAAATACAAATGTTGAGTCATCAGTTCTTGCTTCATACTTGGTTAATGATTTGGGCATAAACCATAATTTTTCTATACCAGGATTTTCAGATGATTCTGAATTAAAACTTTTGATTAATAATTTATTTAATCAAAAATATGAGAGCTATGGAGGACATTATTTTTATGATATAGATAACAAGACATACTCAGGGGCATATTTTTATCCAATGGCTGAGATTAACTTCCTGATTGGTCTTGATCTTAATTTTTAATTATAAACTCTTAGTGAAGATCCAACTCTATCCGTTCTGTACCTGACTAGGGGATATTTATTACTCTGATTAATATTATTTAACAGCTGTCCTGTAGCCAAACTATAGAGGTTTTGGGTACATTCGCAAGAAAGCTGAACACCAGAAATATTTAATTTTGGACAGGATGAATTTACAGCGTGATTTGGGGGACATTGTTCCCACGCTAAAATATCACCATTAAAATTAAAAAGTACTATTCCACACACTCCAACTCCAATAAGTTCAACTGACCCACTAGAAAACTTAATATTATCATACAATGGTAAATCTAAATTAATTGTCTTATCAAATTTTAAATTTGGAATATAAGGGTTGTAATTGACGTTAGAGCTTTCGCAAGCACACAATAAAACAATTAAAAGTAAGGTAAGTCTCATTATCAATATTCAAATTTAAATAAAAGAAGATTAAAATTTGTATATTAGTTAGTCCTCTGTAAAAGAGGTTTTTTTTTTAGTGTATGAAGATTAATTATTATACGAAAGGCGGATTAAATAAGTTAAGACTAGAGCTTAATCAGTTGAAAGATGTAGAAAGACCAAAAGCTTCGAAAGCAATTGCAGAAGCAAGAGATAAAGGAGATTTAAGTGAAAATGCTGAGTATGATGCCGCAAAAGAAGCGCAAGGATTATTGGAGCTTAAAATTTCAAAATTGGAAGAAATACTTTCAAATGCTAGACTCATTGATGAATCTCAACTTGATTCCTCAAAAGTTCTTGTTTTGTCTAAAGTAAAAATTAAAAATCAGGCTAATCAGGCTACATTAGAATATACTTTAGTTGCTGAGAGTGAAGCAAACTTAAGAGATGGTAAAATATCTGTAAACTCACCTATTGGTCAAGGTCTTTTAGGAAAGTCAGTAGGAGATGTTGCCAAGATAAAAGTCCCAAATGGAACAATTAATTTTGAAATTTTATCAATAACAAGATCATAATTTGTCGTCTATTTTTACAAAAATAATAAGAGGGGAACTTCCAAGTTACAGAATTGATGAGACAGATGATTGTTTTGCAATTTTAGATATTAACCCAAATCAAAAAGGTCATACCTTATGTGTTTTAAAAAAAGAAATTGATTATATATTTGATTTAGAATCTGATGATTATCAAAAACTTATGAATTTTTCCAGAAAAATTGCTTTAGCATTAAAAAAATCAATCAATTGTAAAAGAATTGCACTCTCCATCATTGGTCTTGAAGTTCCTCACGTACACGTTCACTTAATCCCAATAGAATCAATGAGTGACATGAATTTTAGTAAGAAAATAAATTTAAGTGATAATGAGTTCAAATCAATAGTAAAAAAAATTAAATCAAATTTAAAATGAATATTTCAGGAATAATAAAGCTAATAAGTGAAACAAAAGAGTATGGTTCTAACGGTTTTAAAAAAAGAGAACTTGTTATAACCACACAAGAACAATATCCTCAAAATATTATGGTTGAATTTATCCAAGATCGATGTGAAATTCTCGATTCATTCTCAGTTGGAGATTTTGTTAAAATCGATATTAATTTGAGAGGAAGAGAGTGGGTAAATAAAGATGGTGAAACAAAATATTTTAATTCAATTCAAGGTTGGAGAATTGAAAAAACTCAAAATCAAGTAGATAGTAATCTTCCCCCAATTCCAGAGGATATTGATATTAAATCTGACGATTCATCGGATTCTGATGACTTGCCATTTTAAGTATGTATGAGCTAGGAAATGATTACAAATTCCCTTCCCCAAAATTGGCAACTAATGAAGGTATTGTTGCAATCGGTGGAGACCTAAACCCTTTAAGAATATTAGAAGCCTATAAAAATGGTATTTTCCCATGGTTTAATGATGATGAAAATTTAATTTGGTGGAGTCCAGACCCAAGAATGGTACTTTTTCCTGAAAAAATCAAGCTTTCAAAAAGCTTTAGATCCTTTTTAAAAAAAAAAGAGTACCGTGTTAGTTTCAATGAAAATTTTGAAAGTGTTATTGAATCGTGCTCAAATATTAAAAGAGTTGGTCAAAAAGGTACTTGGATTACAAGTGGACTAAAAAAATCTTTTATCAAACTCCATGAAATGGGACATGCCCATTCGGTCGAAGTATGGCATCAAAACGTAATTATTGGTGGATTGTATGGCTTAGATTTAGGTAATATTTTTTGTGGAGAAAGTATGTTTTCCACAAAACCAAATGCAAGTAAAGTTGCTTTATATTTTTTGTGCAAAGAACTTAAGTCAAATTATTATAAGTTTATTGACTGCCAAGTTCCATCAGAGCATTTAAGGAGTCTGGGTGCTGAGGAAATTTCAAGAAATAGTTTTCTAGAAAAATTAATTAATTAGAGCATTTAAATTCATTAATACTAATTGATTTATTAATGTTGTAATCTCCAATTGAAAACCTTTCTAGGTGTTTTACAAATGCCCCTGTGTTAAGATTTTTTCCAAAATCATTGGCAATCGTCCTTATGTAGGTCCCTTTCGAACAAGTAATTTTGAAATCGATTTCAGGAAAATTATTTTTTAATATACAGAATTCAAAAACATTAATTTTTCTTTTTTTTATATCAGTAATTTTCACTCCTTTTCTTGCAAGATCATATAATTTGTTTCCTTTTTGTTTGATTGCTGAATATATAGGTGGTTCCTGAACCAACTCACCTTTAAACATATCGATTGTCTGTAAAATATGATCATTATTTATATGTTCAATTCCATAAACCTGGTCAATATCTGTTTCAAGATCAAAAGAAGGTGTTGTGGCACCAAAATAAAAAGTGGTGTAGTAGGTTTTTTTTAATGCTTGAAGTTTCTCAATCTCTTTTGTTTTTTTTCCTGTACAAATTAGCAGTAACCCTGTTGCTAAAGGATCTAGCGTACCTGCATGACCAACCTTAATTTTTTTTAATCTATATTTTTTTTTCATAAAAAATCTTATGGTTTTTACAACATCAAATGATGACCAAAATAAGGGCTTGTAAACAGGAATAATTAATCCTTCTTCAATTTTTTTATTATCCATTAACATTTATAAATAAAAAAAAATACAAATTAGACCTACTGTTAAACAATAAATAGAAAAATATTTTAACTTACTTTTTTTCACTATAACAATCATCCATTTACAAGCAAAAATTCCAGAAATGAATGCACTTATAAATCCGAAAAAATAAGAACTAAGGATTTCTTGATTAAAAATTATCTCATCAAAAATCATGATTTTTAAAAATGAGCCAAATATCAAAGGTAAAACCATTATAAATGAAAATTTAGCTGCTAATTCTCTATTGATTCCCAATATAACAGAGGAGCATATGGTTAATCCGCTTCTGGAAATTCCAGGTAATATTGCTAATGCTTGAGATAAGCCTACAAGGAAAGATTTCGGATAATTTAATTTATTTGTTGTGTTTGCTTTGAAATCAGATATAAATAAAATTATTGATGTAAATATCAACATTGATCCTACAAAAACTAAGTTGCCATCAAAAAAGTTTGATATTTTTTCCTCAAAAAGGAAACCAACAATCCCAGCTGGTATTATTGAAATTATAATGAGTTTTAAAAAATATGAATTTTCATCTTTTTTTAAATTAATTGTACTTATCAGGATTTTTTTTAAGTCTTTCCAAAATACTACAATAACGCTGAAGCTTGTAGCTAAATGAAGTATTAAAGTGAAAAGGATATTATTACTCAAACCAGTTTCATAAACTAAAAGGACTTTAAATATTTCAAGATGTCCACTTGATGAAATTGGGAGGAACTCAGTCAGACCCTGAACTAAACCTAATAAGATTGACTTAAAAATCTCCACTTACTTAGGATTTATCATAATTGCATATACTTCAATTATAAACCCAAATACGACTAGAATTGGCGCAACTCTAATTCTTCTAAAATTATAAATTTCATCATTGAAAATATTTGGATCCTCAGATCCTCCGCCAGACATTAAAAAAAATCCAAGGGTAATAAATATTAAGCCTAAAAGCATTAATTGGTAATTTTTTTTTCCAAAAACCATTTTTCTTTTTTCTTTTTTCATCAATATAATTTGTCAATTTTTGAATTTAAAAATCTATTGGTTATTAATGTTGTTGAAATGAAAGATATTAATAAGCTAAATAATAATGATGCAGAAAATGAAATAATTAAGGAACTTCGGATTTGATAGATATTAATTTCAAAAATATTATTTGAAAAGTAGTATAAAATCAAGAGAATGATCAAACTTGATATTATAGATGCTACAATTACAAAAACTATTTGATTTTTAATTACAGGCCACATAATAAAACTTTTTTTTGCCCCAACCAGCTGCATTGTTTTGATATTGAGTCTGTTGGAGTAGAGTGAGAGTCGTATGGTATTATTTATTAATATAAGTGATATTATCATAAATAAGCAACCAAGAATAATTGTAATTCTTTTAAGCTTTTCAAAATTAGAGTTGATTAAAAAAATTAATGGTGCATCATAAGTTACCTCGATTATAAAATCTTCATTCTCTAGTTGCTTAACTATTTCATCTATATTGAATGAGTTAATGTACTCTGAATAGAAAAAAATATCAAATGAGTCCAGTAGCGGATTATAACCTAAAAATTCCAAAAAATCCTCTCCTATGTCTTTACTTAAATTTTCTGCAGCTACATCATTTGTGATAAAATCAAATGACTTTACTTTCTCATTAATTTTTAATTTTTTTTCAAATTGAGTAAACTCTATTGTTGTGATATTTTCTTTTAAAAAAGCTACTACTGGAATTCTTTCCTTTAAATCATTGATAATTTTTTCAGAATTTAAGATTATAACAAGGAATGATGATAAAAAAAATATCACAACAGTGGTACTAACTATAACTAATATATAGTTAGAGAAGATTTTACTATTTGAGGTTTTTTTCAATTGATTTTTTTATAAAATTAATAAAGGTTTGTCATTTAAGTTCAATTATAACTTTTTTGTTATCAAACAATAGTATTATTTTTATCATATTATTATCGAATGAAATACGATTTCAAATCCATAGAACGTAAATGGCAAAATTACTGGTTGAAAAATAAGACTTTCAAAACTGTGATTGACGAAAATATGCCCAAATATTATGTTTTGGATATGTTTCCTTACCCTAGTGGATCTGGTCTTCATGTTGGTCACCCACTAGGTTATATTGCCTCAGATATAATATCTAGATTTAAAAGAAAAAAAGGCTTCAATGTTTTGCATCCGATGGGTTTTGATTCATTTGGTCTTCCTGCTGAGCAATATGCCATTAAAACAGGAAAGCACCCTAAGTTAACAACGGATAAAAATATTAAGAGATTTAAAAACCAACTAAATAAACTAGGGCTTTCTTACGATTGGGATCGTGAGATAAAGACAAGTGATTCAAATTATTATAAATGGACTCAATGGATTTTTTTAAAACTTTATAATTCTTTTTTTGACGAATCAGTTAACAAAGCCAAAAATATTTCTGAATTAAAAATTCCAGAAGAATTGAATGATCATGAAAAAATTCAATATATAGATTCGAAAAGGCTTGCATATCTGGACAATGTAGATGTAAATTGGTGTGAAGAGTTAGGTACTGTGCTTTCAAATGAGGAAGTAATTGGAGGTTTGAGTGAGAGAGGTGGCCATCCTGTTATAAGAAAACCAATGCGACAATGGGTAATGAGAATAACTGCATATGCTTCTCGACTTTTAGATGATTTAGAATTGTTAGATTGGCCAGAATCCATAAAATTATCCCAAAAAAATTGGATAGGCAAATCTGAAGGAGCAAAGATCAGATTTACAATAAATAAGAATTTATATGTTGATGTTTTTACTACACGACCTGATACAATTTATGGGGCTACATATCTTGTTTTAGCTCCCGAAAATGAATTATCAATTAAGTTAGCAACAACAGAAAATAGAAATATTGTTGAAAATTATATAGTAAAATCTTCTCAAAAAAGTGATTTAGAGAGGCAAGAAAATATAAAAGATAAAACAGGTGTATTTACAGGTTCATATGCAATTAACCCTATATCAAAAGAGAAAATTCCAATTTGGATTGCTGATTATGTTTTATCTGGCTATGGAACTGGGGCAGTCATGGCTGTTCCTGGTCATGACGAAAGAGATTATGAATTTGCTGAAAAGTTTAATTTAAAAATTCTATACGTCGTAAGTGGCGGAAAAGAGGGTGAATGTTATACTGGAGACGGAAAAATTATAAACTCAGAAAAATATGATGGATTGGATAATCATAAATTTAAAAAGGTTGTTTGCGAACTTTTAGAGGATTTGAAGTTGGGTAAAAAAAGTATTAACTATAAATTGAGGGATTGGATTTTTACGAGACAAAGATACTGGGGAGAGCCAATTCCGATCATGTATGATGGTAAAATAAAAATTCCTTTAAGCGATATGGATCTACCACTCATACTTCCCGATGTTGAATCTTTTAAACCCACAGGTGATGGCTCATCCCCTTTAGCCAGAAATAAATCATGGAAAAATATTCTATTAAATGGAAAAAAATTTGAAAGAGAAACCAATACAATGCCTCAATGGGCTGGATCCTGTTGGTATTTTCTAAGATTTTTAGATCCAACTAATGGTAATTCATTTGCAGATAAAAATAAAATTGATTATTGGATGCCGGTGGATGTATATATCGGTGGAGCTGAACACGCTGTGTTGCATTTATTATATTCGAGATTTTGGCATAAAGTTCTGTATGATTTAGGATTTGTGTCTGGGCCTGAACCATTTAAAAAACTTGTTAATCAAGGAATGATTCTGGGAAACAGTGCTTTCATTTATAGAATAAAGAATACTAACACTTATATTTCATACGATTTAATAAAAAAACATGATGTTCAAAAAATTAATGTAGATATTGATTTATTGATTAATAATAATGAACTCAATTTAGAAAAACTTAAAAATTCTGATATTAAATTTAAAAATGCCGACTATAAATTCAATGAAAAGTTTACTGTTAGCAGAGAGATTGAAAAAATGTCCAAATCAAAATTTAATGTAGTAAGTCCAGATCAAATTTGTGAAAAATATGGTGCAGACACAATGAGAATGTATGAGATGTTTTTAGGCCCAATTGAGCAATCTAAACCATGGAATACAGCAGGTATTTCAGGTGTTCATAATTTTCTCAAAAAGTTTTGGAGCCTATATCATGATCAAAGTGGATTTTGTATTTCATATTCCAAACCAAATCAAAATTCATTAAAAATTTTACATAAAACAATCAAAAAAGTGAATTTAGATATAGAAAAATTTTCATTCAATACATGTGTCAGTGCTTTTATGATTTGTGTTAATGAGCTATCTTCAATAAATGAAAAATCTTTTGAGGTTCTTAGAGACTTATGTATATTAATGTCACCATTTGCTCCTCATATTTGTGAGGAAATTTGGTCTAAATTTGGAGAGTCAAATTCAATATCAAATCAAAATTTCCCTACACACAACGAACTAATTCTTGTTGAGGATGAGTTTGAGTATCCAATTTCCTTTAATGGGAAGCTAAGGTTAAAAATGATTTTTAAATTGGATTGTGAATACCAAGATATAGAAAAAGAACTATCTCAAAATGAAAAAGTTAATAGCTATTTGAATGGAAAAAAAATCAAGAAAATAATTTTTGTCAAAAGTAAAATAATCAATATTGTTTTTTAGTTTTTTTGAATATGAGAAATAATTTTTTCTGTTGCGTTATCATTTCCCATAATCTTTCTCAACTCTTTATAATCATCTTTGATTTTTTTAGAATTATTTAATAGTATATCCAATTCTTTTTCAATTTTTATGCTATTTACATTGTTTTGTACAAGTTCTTTTACAATTTCCTTTCCCATAATAATATTCACTAATGAAATGAATTTAATTTTTATAAAAAACTTCGCTACATAATAATTGAAAAAGCTTGTTCTATAACATACAATTTGTGGAACATTAAAAAGAGCGGTTTCTAATGTAGCAGTTCCACTTGCTACAATTGAACAAACAGATGAATTTAATAGTTGATAGGTTTTATTAAAAACAACTTCGGTATTTTCGTTTCCTTTCATCAGTCTTTTATAAAATTTTTTTTCAATATGAGAAACACCTGCTATAATAAATTTATGCTCAGGAAACTTATCAGTTGCATTAAGTATATCTTTTAGAATTTTTTTTACTTCTTGCTTCCTGCTTCCAGGTAATATGGATATTATAGGTTTTTTTGATTTAAATTTTAATTTCTTATTATTTAAAAATTCATCAATATTGTTTAGTACAGGGTTTCCAAAGTAATTGACTTTGTAGTTGTGTTTCGTTTTAAAAAATTCCTTTTCAAAAGGAAGTATTACATAAAGTTCATCTACATATTTTTTTAATATTTCGACTCTATTTTCTTTCCATGCCCAAACCTGTGGACTTATGTAGTAATAAGTTTTAAATCCTTGTTGTTTTGCCCACTTAGCAATTCTCAAATTATGACCTGGATAATCTATAAAAATTATTTTATCCGGATTGTAAGATTTGATATCTTTTTTACAAAAAGATAGATTTTCAATAACAGTAAAAAAATTAATTAGAACCTCATAAAAACCCATAAACGCCAATTCATCTAAACTCTTGACAACTGGAGCTCCAGCTTTTGACATAAGTTCACCACCCCATAATCTAAATTCTGAATTTGGGTCACTTTTTTTAATTTCTTCTATTAGCTTGGAGCCATGAAGATCACCAGATGCCTCACCAGCGATAATATAATATTTCATTTAAAAATTCCAAGTTTGTAAATTTTTTAAAACTGAATAATTAGTTAAATCATAAGTGATAGGTACAATTGAAATATATCCGTTTTTTAATGCCCATTCATCGGACTCTTTTGAATTATCATTATTTATAAATTCACCTGTTAGCCAATAATATTCTCTACCTTGAGGGTTAGTCCTTTTATCAAATTTTTCAACCCAATGAGCTTTTGCTTGATTACAAACTTTAATTCCTTTAATTTCTTTTTCATTCAATTTTGGGAAATTAACATTAAGTGCAGTGCCATTTGGTATACCATTTTTTAGAGATTTTAGTGTAATTTCTTTAATATAATTTTTTATATGATTAAAATCTGCTTTCCAGCTATAATCAAGCAATGAAAATCCAATTGCAGGAACACCCTCAATTGAAGCTTCTATAGCAGCACTCATTGTTCCCGAATAAATAACATTAATTGAGGCGTTAGATCCATGATTTACACCTGATACACATAAGTCTGGCTTTTTTTTCAAAATTTCATTAATACCAAGTTTTATACAGTCAGCTGGAGTGCCTGAACATGAGTATTCTTTTTGAGGACCTGAGTCTACATTCACCTTTTGACAATGTAATGTTGAGTTGATTGTTATAGCGTGCCCCATTGCAGATTGAGGACTATCAGGTGCGATAACAACAACGTCCCCAATCTCATTCATTACCTCAATTAGTGATCTAATTCCTGGTGCTGTTATTCCATCATCATTAGTAACTAAGATTAAGGGTCTTTTTTTATCCAATGGTCCAATTTTTGACAAAAGTAAATAAAAGAAGATATATTCACATTGAGTTTGTGTATATAAACATCAAATACTTATATTTAAAACTGATATGAAATTGAGAATTTCAATAATAATTACTTTTATAACCATAGCAATTTTTGGTTTCAAACTAAATAACGAAAAACTTAGTGATCCTGAAAAGGAGAAGGTT